>DUIU01000218.1:7242-9064 GCA_013330155.1 Candidatus Poseidonia sp.
ACGGCGACATCAGGGTAGGGGTAGACGACCATGGTTGCTCCGCGTTCGATCACGGTGGGTGTGCCTGCCACCCATGTCCCATCCAGCAATTGGTCAACGGCCACCTCGGTTGACTCCAACGGAGAGGCGATGGTGAGTTGTTTGGTTTCGGACCATTCAAAGGGTGCGGTGAGGCTGTCGTGGCCAACCAGTTCAGCACCGTTCACCGAGGATTCATTCATGAGGTCGATCATGCCTTGGTGTTGGTGAATCAGAACGTAAGCGGCCCATGTTGAATGGGCGGCGTCAGTTGAGAGACGTGCAATGAACCGACCGTCGTTTGGAGCAGCCCAGTAGGCTGTATTGCTTCCCTCGTTGCCCAGCGATGTGTATGAGGCCTCGGAGGTGGAGGTTCCTTCGAGAAGTTGTTCCTCTGCGGGTGTTTGATGATACATTTGAACGGCTACCGAAGCAGTGGACGCCAACCATTGCCATTCCAGCGTATCGCCCTGTGATGCGTTAAACACCAGAAACTGGTCATGGGTTGACTCAATGAGGCCGTGATGGATGAAGGATGCATCCTCGCTGTAGGGAATCGACGAACTCAACCGCCCGGATGATGAGTCAATGCAGTCCACGGCCTGCTCACATGTGGCTACGGTAGTTTGGGTGGTTGAGGCGCCAGGGGCAGGTCGGTTGGTGAGTTCACCCAAACGGACGGCATGAACGGTGAGAAGACGAACCGTTTCGTCAACCGTTGAAGAGATGTTGAGTTGGACGTCAGTGGTTTCGTTGGCCATTAGGCTCAGCATCGTGGACCCGTGAACGCTTGCGGTCATGTTTGGTGAGGATGTTTCGACCTCGACTTGGCAAGAGACACACTCCCACATCACGATGGATGAAGTGTCGGCTGCGACTTCAAGCGTGAAGGCTTGGTGCTGATTGGCGGTTAACGACACCGTAGAGAGGCGCTCTTCATCGCTTGTGGTTGCGTCAGATTGAGCGTGTGTGGTGGGCAGGACCAGCAATAGGAACATGACGGCGAGGGCCATGGCTTGCGCTTGGAGTGGCCACCTACCCATGGCATGGCGTGTGGGAGGAGTCTTTCAAATCCACCCCCTCTGTCGTTTCAAACTCTTCAAGAAGCCAAGGCGTTAGGGATGACCATGGCCGATGCTTTGGGACGTACCGTCTTGCATCGAGACCGCTACGCGAGGTGTTGGGGTCTTGGCGACCGCAAAGCACCGTCATCCACCACACCCGCATTGGTGCTCATGGATGAAGATCCTTCTCTTCCACTGACGTACGCCCCCTTTCACTCGAGTACAACAAGCACGCTCCCGTCCACTCTTTCCGTACGGTCTCTCGGGTCTTTTTCTCCACCCCAGTTTGAGGCGGTTAGCCCTCAATACGAAGTCAATCTGGGCCATGTGCTTCCTCCTTCCCTCGAAGACGCCAACGCCGGTGAAATGCAAGGTACTTCTGCCCTTCTTCCAGTGTCCTGGCAGCGGATGAACCATGACGAATCGTTGACCGATGCAGCCTTGTCTCCAGAAATTGTCGTGTTGACCGATGCGCTCCAGTTGGCCAGCCAGCCGGGGAAACTTCCACTCGCTGTGTTGACGTTGAAGCATCGGTTTCCGGGGGCGTTGCTATGGGCTCCTGGACTTGGAGGCCCCGATAACGTCGCCGTGTTAGCTTCCCTTGGCATTGACCTCTTTGACCTCGCCCGTTGTCGAGAAGCCTCCGCAAACGGCGTTATGTTGACACCGTGGGGCCCGAGGTGGCCGTTGGGTCATGAAGAAACGACCGTTGAGGCTCAAGCCTATCACATGATGAAGGC
>DUIU01000215.1:0-2881 GCA_013330155.1 Candidatus Poseidonia sp.
CCAGAACATCAACACGGTCGACCAAACCAAAGAGGTGGAAGCCTGCTGAATCGTCATCGGGTACTGTGTCCAAGTGTACGGAACGCTCCTTCTCGGTGCGTGGCGACCATTCCACTGCTACGGGCGCTGCATGGTGAAGGGCGAGGTCAGCTTCCAGTAAACGAGCCAGTCTGCCGCGAGGTTCGAGCTCAAGTTCTCCCTCTTGATGGGCAGCCCACATCTCAGGTGTGGCATCGATCAGATCCTTGGTTCGGTGGACGGATACGGCGTTATAGCGACCCAACCAATGAACCTCATTTTGAAGGAAATCAAGGATAGCATCCCATCCCGCCCGTCCCTCGCCCATCGGACCGGCGTGCAATGGGAGGGGGGCAGTGCTCACCTCAAGACCGAGGGGGACTCCATGACCTTGGAGGATGGCTGCCTCAATTTCATGCACCACCTGACCACGTGTGCGGACATCGATGTCTTCGGTCGTGGTGCCTTCGTCATCGTCAGCGTTGAGCGTTTGCTTGATCCATGCTTGGCGAGGGCATTTGAGCCAAGCTTCCAAGCGACTCGGAGACCAGACCGGTCGCTCAATGGCGGTACCAAGCGCTCCAAAGCGATGGCTGAGTCCAAAGTCGGTTGTGGCGTACGGAGGGAGGGGACGGGGGTCAACGCTCAAGGAGACCGACTTCTCTTCCCGATGCCCCAAGTGTGGGAAACTGACGGCCGCCATTCCATTCACCTTCAGTGCCGCCCGAGTCGGACGCAATGTGACGGCGTCAACACTGGCGAGGCGAGCCCGATTTTCCCAGCCAAAGGATTCGTGCTCCGCAGTCCACTTTGCCAGCGGCTGACGGCGGCGGCGGTCCGCTTGGATGGCCCCCTCAAAGGCATCGAGGAGAACGTTCGGATGCTTCAGAACGTGACGCCCCTGATAATGAGCGTGCAAATCCAGACCTAACTGCTGCCGCCGGTCTCGCCCGCTAAAACCGTGGCGAACCGAACGCAGGCCTTCCGAATCTTCCACCATGGAATACATGACGGGGGTGAGCCAACTCCCGTGCCCTTCTTCTCGAACCGTCCACGTAAACGGCCGGGCCTGTGCGTCGCCTTCGTAAAGTCTTGAAGGCAGAAATGAAGGGGGTGAACGCATTTCTTCCCATGACCGACTGCGCCGCACATCAGTGAGCCATTCTGCCAGCGGAGCACTTGGACCGCCGCCTTCTTCTGGCGACGAATCAAACACCACCACATGGCGGCCAGCGTTGAGGAGATGGCGGAGGTGATGGCGACCTCGACGGACCAAACGGTCCGTTTGAAACAGGCCGAGGTCCAATTGCGCTTGAGCGTCCAACCATGGAACGGTTGGGGAGCGCATCGACCATGCATCCACATCCAAACCCACGAGAAGAATGACATCTGCCGTGCAGCCAAGGGCATCATCAGGAGTGACAACGTTCACTCGGTCGGTTCTGGAGGTTTGGTGAGCGATGTCGGTGGATGCTCCTATGTGTTCGAGCAGGTCGATGAAACCGGCTCCGTGGTCGGGAAAGGGTAGACCCAAGGACTGGAGGTGGGATTTAATCGCATTCACCGACTCAACCAGATGTTGCAAAGCGCCAAACCCTGCATCAAACGGTGCTCGACGTTCTTCAAGTTGGGCCACGTCAATGGATTTCAGCAGCCATGAGAGCCACGCCATGGCCGATTTAGGCGATTCTGGTGTGGGGAGGGTTGCCCCTGAAGTGCAGCCGATAACCGGTTGACGAAGGAGATGACGATCCTCTGGCGAAAGCAGAGGGGACCAAGCATGAAGCAGGCATGCAAGCCACCACTGTGTTTCCTCCAGGGCTTGAGCTTTCTCGGTTGGCCGACGCTCTGCGAACGATGGACTCGCTCCTGCGAGAACGCCAAGCCACCGGGCGATGGCTCCCGGGCCCCCGAGAACGTGGAAAGTACGAGCGATGTCATTCAGGACTTGAGGGTCTGGCTGAGGCCGCCAAGCTGCTTCAGACGGATGATTCAACGTTGGAAAGAGGTCGTCTTGGAAAGGAACAACAGTGGAAAAGAATGTACTTTGAAGCGACTCGAGAGACCAAGCACTCATCCCTTGAGCCAGAGAAGCTGCCCGAAGAATGGCGTGATGCGTCGGTTGTTGATTGATCGCTGTGGAACCGGGGTGCCAGCGTATTCCAATTGAGGCAAGGCCCTTTGACCAGGCCATTGGGCGTTCTCGTACACCGGCATCGATCACCATCACCCGACCCTCATTGGACGCCATGTAGGCTTGAATCATGGCTAATGCTGCGGGAAGCATGTCCCTCCGTTCATCGAGCGTCACCCGTGTAATTTCGGTTTGCTGATGCTGCCCTGCAGCGGTTTGCCAACCCGTCTCTTCACCTTTCCAGACCTCATGGGGCGGAATCCAATCGGGTAGGCTCTCCGTGTCACAGGGTTGCTCATCGATGAGGTAGGCGCCGTGGTGGCCGAGTCGGAACGAACCAGGGTGCAAAAGTTGGTGGATGGGCGCAAACTTCGCCACGGCGGTCAACAAATCCTGTTCAATTTCGGTGAAGTCTGGTGCGGTGTTGAGGGCGATAACACCGGCGACCTCGCTCAAGTGAAACGGGGGTTCTGTCGTCGTTTGAAGAGCTTCAAGCACATGGCGGGAGACCAAAGAAGGAAGGGTTCCTCCTGCGTCAGCTTCCACCTCCAAACAGAGTTTGTGAAACACGGCCGCACCTGGGTCCCCCTCCCATGCAAAGGGTTGGCGGAGTTGAAGCAATTCGGCGTGAAGGCGCTGAAGACGACGGGTTTTGGTGAGGGTCCATGTGCCAACACCTGGTGTGTAAAGAAAGGGAAGATCGGTGTTTTCGGCTGCAGCGACACATCG
>DUIU01000215.1:3253-3583 GCA_013330155.1 Candidatus Poseidonia sp.
AGAAGACGAACCAGACGGTTGAGGGTCAAATGGTATTGAGGTGAAACGACCACACCGGCCGCATGAAGGCGCTCAAGCAAGTGTTGACGATGCAATTCAGTAGGATGAAGCACCATGAAGGCGCCATGGTCCAAGGGCTGGCAGAGGGCATCGAAAAGCCATGTCGGGCAACCTTCACCCGCTGGCACATATTCGGAGGATACCCTGCTTTCTATGTCCATCTTCACCCGCCCTGTTGCTGGAAGTGCATCCGACACTTCTTGAAGGTGATTGTCCATGAGACTTTAGTTGAATGATTTCAGTTCATTGTTGGCCATGAATGTATCGAGA
>DUIU01000103.1 GCA_013330155.1 Candidatus Poseidonia sp.
TTCTTGGTCACATCAATGAGTTCACTGAACGTCGTGGTGTGTTGACCATCAATTTTGACGCCGGGCAGGTAGCCGTCACAAACCCCAGATGCTGCAAATACGGCATCCTCACTTTTACAGAGGTCAGCGGCTTTCCAAAGACGGGTCAAATCATCGCCGACCATCGTTTCAGCTCTTGCTTCTTCCTCCGGTGACCTGAACACCAATCGCCCCTCAAACATCCCACCAATGCCTCGGAGGGCTGTGGCGGAAATCACGCCTTCAGGGGCCGCTCCAATGCCCATGAGCATGTCAAAAGGCCCGTCTTCTTTGGCGGCCCAAATAGCGCCAGAAACATCTCCATCGCCAAGGAGATGGAGTTGGGCGCCCGTCGTTCGAATTTCCTTGAAAAGTTCGTTATGCCGTTCTCGGTCAAGGGCGACGATGCGGACATCAGCAGCCTCACAATCAAGCACGTGCATGGCTTGTTCAATGTTGTAGGTCGCACCACCATCGAGGGAGACGTGGTCGGCAAGAACCGGTCCAGCAGCCAATTTATCCATGTAACAATCCGGTGCATGAAGCAGTGTGCCGCGGGGCGCGGCTGCCAAAACGGCGATGGAGTTGGGTTGGTTATCGGCGCAGTTGTTGGTGCATTCAAGTGGATCGACGGCGATGTCGATTTGGGGCGCGCCAGCGTGGCCGACCATCGAACCAAGTTCTTCTCCGATGTAGAGCATTGGCGCTTCATCTCGCTCACCTTCTCCGATGGCCACGCGACCGTCAAACGGCACAACATCGAAGGTTCGCCTCATCGCTTCAACAGCGGCATCGTCTGCGGCGTTCTTATCGCCCTTGCCACGCCAAGCAGCACTGGCGATGGCCGCTTGGTCAACGGCTTCGAGAAAATGGTGTGCCAAGTCTGTGGTGATGCCCATGAACCGTTGGAAACGCGGGAAAGCCATCAATACAACGGTTCACAATCCCTTGAATTTCTGGACCACTTCGAGGTCGGTAATTCGTGCGACGGGGTATTGGCCCTCCTCGTCTTTTTCCAAGGATTTCACCATGTCGAAAGCGCACAAAAGGCCGGCTGCGACGCCCGTCAAGGCCTCCATCTCGATGCCTGTTTTGTAGTGGGCTGAGACCGAAACGGTGCACCAAAGGCTGGTGTTATCCCAGTGCCAGGATACTTCAGTTCCTTCGAGGGGGATTGGGTGGCAGTGGGGGATAATGCGAGGTGTATCCTTGACCGCTTGCAAGACAGCAACGGTGGAGGCTTCCAAAACGTTTCCCTTCTTGATGGAATTTGATTCAATGGCCGATTTGCTTGCCTCTTGAAGCACGACCCTACCGCGGGCGGTTGCTCGGCGTTCAACGATGGGTTTGCTTCCGATGTTGATGATGCCCTCAATTGATTTTTCACTCAACCCAAACCCTCCTTCCAAGTCTCGCCGCTTGTTGTGACCTCTTTCTTCCATATGGGTGCTTGCTTCTTCAACTCATCAATGAGCCACTCGCAGGCGGTGAAGGCTTCTTTTCGGTGTGGGCTTCCTACGTGAATGGCTACGATGGGCTCCTGAGGCCCTACTGAGCCGGTTCGATGCGCCATCGCCACCGAAATAACGCCAAACCGTTCAATGGATTGGTGGGCTAAGGATTCCAATACCGGTGTGAGTTTGTCTTGCCATGCGTCGAATTCCAAACGCAATACCTCTTCATCGCCTTCGGTCTCTCGGGTGAGGCCAACGAAACTGACCACAGCTCCGCAACCTGCCGTGTTCAGTCTCTTCAACAGGTCGTCTGGATTCAACACATCTGGGGCTTCTTCCACCAAAACGGTCCCCGACATGGTCCGAACGAGAGAAGCACATCATTCAAACCTCACGCCTCCATGGCCATGCATGGCCGATACCACGACCCCATCCAAACCCATCACCGTGATGGGTGCTGGACTCTCGGGGTTGGCCGCCGCCATCGTGCTGGCAAAGGCCGGAAAAGAGGTTCATGTCCATGACATTCGTGCCGATTCTGGTGCCCGTTTTGACGGAGACTTCCAAGCGCTTGAAAATTGGAGCATGGATGAGGATTTCTTTGACCAACTCGAAGGGTGGGGTTTTGATGCTTCATCGTTCAAATCAACGGCGTTTTCAGTGGTGGATCTGATTCACCCAGACGACGAGATTACCCAAGCGAAATCCGATGGTGTCGCCTACCGCATCGTTGAGCGTGGCACTTCCGACCACACCATTGACCAGGCGTTCAAACGCATGGCCATCGAAGCAGGTGCGACCCTCCATTACAAATCTCGGATCGCCCAAAAAGACGCCGATATTGTGGCTTGTGGACCAAAAGACACCTCGGCCATTGCCCTTGGTGAAATCTTTCACACCACGCATCCCAATCACATCGCGTTTCAACTGAACGACAAACTTGCACCTGGAGCCTACAGCTACCTCATTATCATCGACGGCGTTGGACTGATCTGCACCTGTTTGTGGAGGAAGCAAAAGAAGAGTGAGCGTTTTTTGAACGAAACCATCGCCTGCTACCAGCGCCTCTACCCTGAAATTGACATCAACCCCATCAAGCGCGTTGGTGGAAAAGGCGATTTCACGCTCAACGGTAACTACACCGACCCAGCAACGGGTCAACACTACGTAGGTGAATCGGGGGGTCTTCAGGACTTCATGTGGGGTTTTGGCATGCGCATGGCGGTCTGGTCTGGTGTGCTTGCGGCACAGGAGATCTTGGGTGGACCAACTTATGACAAGGAAGTCCGCCAGCATTTGCTCCCTTACGTTCGAACCAGCGTGGCCAACCGTTGGCTGATGAACCGGGTGGGGGACCGCATGTTCAAGCGCATGTGTGTCAATTGGATGAAAGACCAAAAGCGAAGTGGGAACGGACTGCGTTGGATTGGACGACTGTTCCGTCCTACCCTCCTCAAGCGGTTGGTGTTCCGACTGACCTCTCCGTTCATGCTGAAGCGAGGCAAGGGTCCAACGCGACCACTCCGCCTTCCGTTCCGAAACGCCAAATCTCGGGATAATTGGGAACCAAGCGAGGAAGCACTCCAAGTCAAGGCGCGCTGGGAATCGGCCCGACGCGGCGGCGGCCATGTTTCGTTTACGAGCAATTCCGATGGCGAAGCGCAAGAAAACTCAGCGATTTCTTCTTAATGCCAACCCCTGTGGGTCAAGCCATGAGCGACCTCTATGGATTGAAACTTGAACCAATGACCAACCGTCTCGTCAACTACGGCGTGACAGAGAACGGCATCGCTGTCATTGAACTGACCTCTGACTCGGCTGGAGCACCCCTCGAAGGGTCCAACGACCGCTCACCCAACACCTACACCCACGGCATGATGCGAGACATCGACGAAGCCATCGTTAAAGCACGGTTTGATGATGACGTGACTTGCATCGTCTTGACCGGCAACGGCGCCTCGTTCTTCTCTGCTGGTGCTTCCATCCAGATGCTCAACAGCGTCAGTCCTGGCTTCAAGTACAATTTCTGCCTTCACGCCAATGAAACCCTTTCCCGCCTCGAGCAAACGCC
>DUIU01000083.1 GCA_013330155.1 Candidatus Poseidonia sp.
ACGATTCGAACCTTCATGTGAAGGGCACAACCTTGTTTCAAGGAAACAACGTGATGGGAGCCTATGTCCATGTCCGAGACGGTACAACCCAAAAAATGGGCATCGCTCACATGGGGACGGTCGACTGGATTCTTGTAGAATGTGAAACATGGTCAATGATTCCCCTTGAGAATTTAATCGCCCATCGAAAGGGGAGCCATACCAAAATCGCCGCCATGATTTCAACGCCCCTTGAAGCACAAGGGGCGGGTTTCGCCCTTCAGGAAGGCGTCGATGCACTCGTGATTCCTGCCGAGCAAACGATGATCGAGGCGGCCTTGAGCATCAAAGCACAGCGATTGGAGCAAACAGAACCAGAAAGCGAGGTGGAGGAAGCATCTCTGGATTCGATGGAACTGAACATGTTCATCGTTGAATCCATTGAGGAGGCGGGCTTAGGCGACCGCTATTGTTTGGACTTCTTGTCAGTCTTTTCCCAAAACGAGGGTGTGTTGGTTGGATCGAGCGCCCAATCGCTTTACCTCGTCCATAGCGAAACCATCCCCTCAACCTTTGTCCCTACCCGACCTTTTCGAGTCAATGCTGGCTCACCCCATTCCTACATCATGATGGCGGATGGTTCTACCAAGTACCTGGCTGAACTTTCTGCTGGCGATGTGGCTTTGGCCGTGAATGCGTCTGGCGCTACAAGGGGGGTTGTGCTTGGTCGGATCAAAATTGAACAGCGGCCAATGCTTAAGATTTCATGCAAAACAGGCTCAAAAACGCATCAAAACGCTAATAAATCTCATATTTTTATGCAACAAGCGGAAACAGTTCGCCTCATCACCGAATCATCTGCAGCCGTCTCGGTCACCGACCTCGCATCCGACCAAAGGGTCCTGGGGTGGGTGGGCCATTCAGCACGGCACGTGGGTGTAGCGGTTGGAGGAGAGATTGAGGAGCGTTGAGCAGATGGCCGTCCTAGGAAAAGGGAATGCACACGGTGCATGCAGCCTTCTCCATGCCGCTGCTTTGGGTTATGGAGCCAACATCGCGTTGGATTTGCCCATAACAGTCCGTCTTTTGGACCGTCCAAGTAAGCGAGAGGTCCATGATAACGACGGAGTCCTCAAGGCCCTTTTACAAGCATGGATTGAGGCAGGACATCCATTGCCCGAAGGCTATCAGGCCGAGGAACTTCATTGGGGCGTCGTATCAAAGATTCCAAGAAAGCAGGGTCTGAAATCTTCCGCCGCGACCTGTATCGCTGGCCTTCGAGCATTGTGCGCTGCCACCGATGTAGAACTCGAACCCTACGAATTGGTCAGCCTTGCAGCTCAGGCCCAGATGGCCTCAGGAGTCTCCTTGACAGGGTCGATTGACGATGCTTGGGCCTGCATGGAGCCAGGATGGAAATTGGTCGATGTTCAAGCACCCATTGACCAAGGAGTGCTAATGGATGAACCAGGACTCGCCGCCGATGATTGGGCGGTGTTGTTGGTGCTTCGGGGCGCACGGGAAATCATGCCTACGCTGGAAGATTTTGCACCTCAAGTCACGGCTTTCCAACAGGCCCTTGCTGCGCTTCAAGAAAGGAAACCACTCGTGGCCTTGACATGGAATGGTCGGGGAACTGTGGCCGCTTTGAAGGACATTGAAGGAAGAAAAATGGCCAATGACTCCTTCATGAACAGCGCTCGGGCAGCAGGAGTTTCGGGGTCTGGCCCAGCCCTCGTCATCGTGGTCCCGCAACCGTCAGGCCCCACCTTGGAACGCATCAAAGCGTGGTACAGCACGAGATTCCCACAAGCTGAATTGATTGAAACATCCTTTTTACCGAAAGAAGATGAGGATGCGTCTGAGTGAACACCTTCTAAAAGGGCCAGCGATTCCTTACTTTGTTGAACCATGCAAATGCGTCTTGGGGAGGCTCTGCGAATAACACTCCGGGGCTCAAGCCATGGACCGTTTGTGGGAGCCATCGTTGAAGGGATGCCTGCTGGATTGCTCGTTGATGAAGAAGATGTCAAGGCAGCCATGGCCCTCCGAAAAACGGGAGGCACCTACAGCAGCAAAAGGAAAGAAGAGGATGCGGTTGAGTGGCGTAGTGGCGTCGTCAATGGCCACACAACGGGTGAACCGATTGAAATCCACATCGCCAACGCCGATGCACGCTCAAGCGATTACAGTTTTTTGCCCGACCACCCCCGGCCAGGGCATCAAGACATGGTGATGTTGAAACGCACCAATGGGGAAGCTGATTTGCGTGGCGGAGGTACATCAAGTGCGCGAATGACCGCACCTCTTGTCGCCATAGCGGCCGTCGTGCGTTCATGGCTTGAGGGACACGGCGTCAAGGTTGAGGCCCACCTTGGAGCCATCGGGAGCGTAGAGGCTGCCTCGATGAACGAGTGCCCACCCCGTTGGGCCAATCAGATCTGCAAAGAACTGCGTTGCAGAGACGAAAAGGCGGCGAAAAGCATGGCTGAGCTCGTCGAAACGACAAGACGCTCTCGAAATTCCATTGGCTCAAGGGTTGACCTTCAAATCGAAGGGTTGCCCCTTGGATTAGGCGAACCGTGGTTTGACGGCATTGAACCGGCCATGGCTCGAGCAATGATGTCGATTCCAGCAGCAAGAGGCGTTGAATTTGGCCACGGATTTGGCGTGCAACTGATGCATGGAAGTGACCATAACAGCCCCTGGGGTGGAACAGCTGACCAGCCAGTCTTGATGGGTGAACAACCCGATGGGGCTCTAGCTGGCCTGTCAACTGGCGCCCCGGTTCACGTACGTGTGGCGTTCAAACCCCCCTCAAGCATTCCTCAAGTTCAGAACACATTGAACCTCAAAACCAACCAACAGGAGCCCTTGGTGGTCAAGGGCCGACATGACCCCGTGCTGGGTCCAAGAGCGGTCGCCGTGGTGGAAGCGATGGCCCTGTTGGTCATTGGCGACCTGATGGTACGTGGAGGTTTTACCAATGCATGACCTTCCCATCGTCCACAAGTTTGGAGGTTCTTGCCTTCGAGATGCTTCAGACATTGAACAAATCGCTGAAATTCTTTCGAACACCCAAGATCCTGTCATTGTGGTCGTTTCGGCGCTTTGGGGGACAACTGACCGGCTCATGCGGGCTGCACAGGAACCTCGTTATGCTGGTCGATTGGTTAATGACCTCGCCAGCCACCACCTTCGGTTTTCACCGACCCTGATCGATTCACCCCTGTACGATGTGTTTCAGCGAGTCTTGGAAGGAATTGAAGAATCCCTCACGGCCCTCGCCATTGATCGGAACGACAAGGAGGCCTACAACTGCCTCCTCGCATCTGGAGAACGGCTCTCTGCTTTGGTCATCGCCCATGGCCTCTCAATACGTGGCCTAGACGCCCACCCTGTTGGGGCTGAAGACATCGGTTTGCACCTTGATGGAAAAGGAACGGCTGCACGTGTGGACCTCGGAAAATCCCGTGAAATGCTCGACCGGTCCGCTTTCCACGGCGTCCCGGTGGTCACCGGATGGTTCGGAGAAGGAAGCGATGGTAACATTGCGTTGCTCGGCCGTGGTGGAAGTGACCACACCGCAACGGCTCTTGCAGCCCTTTTACAGGCTCAACGCGTGGTTCTTTGGAAGGATGTTCTCGGAATTTATCCGGTTAACCCACGTTGGGGAGTGCAATCCTCACCCATACCTTACCTTGGCTACGGCGAAGCGATTGAATTTGCCAACGCAGATGCAACCATCCTTCATCCAGCGACCGTTGAACCCGTTTACGAATTGGGCATTCCCATTGAGATACGGCACCTCACGCGCTACAAGAATGGCGGCATGAAAACCGTGATTGGTCCGGACATCGAGGCGACACCGAACATCAAGGGTATTGCCTGCATTCCTCGTGTGGCCTGCGTCAATGTCGAAGTGCGGTATTCCCAAGATGCTGCCTTGGCGCTAAGTGATCTCTTGCAAGCACTTAGCGAAGAAGGCATTCGGATATGCTCGTTTGAAACGACCAACACCCAGTGGCGCTTTGTCTTCCTCCAACACGAAGTCACCCTTGGCGTCCAACTCATCAAAGAGCGATGTTCAGAGGTGGACTACGAATACTATCCAGCCATGCTGTCGTTTATCGGGTGCCGGGACCTCACATACCTGCAAGAACAACTCAACAAACAGCAGAATTCAGAGGCGACACCCCTCTATCAATCGGCCACTTCGATTCACATGCTGTCAAAGCGGGTTGACATCTCTCGCATGCTTGACGAGATGATGCCCCTGGTGGCGCAAGGCACCGATCACTCTGCTTGACGTTCTCGGAACCGCTGGAGATGCGTTGGCAAGTTCAATCCAAACAAAATACCCACCGTGATGAACACAAAGAGCGTCCCAAGGGCAACACCGTACACGGATGTCAGTTCAACCGATTCGCGCATGCGTTGTGCTGTGTCTCCCGAAAACACACCGACAATCGCCGGCAAAATGGTGTTCGCAGAGAGAACGAACCAAGCGAGGAGCGTGGCCAACACTGGGTTGATGATCAATGAGCGGTGGTACTTGGAGACGATCTTCTTTGGATTCATCACGTAAACTTCGTTGGTTCGGATGCTCGTATCGAGCATGGAATAACGAATCACTCCGTTGCTCAATTCAAAGTACATGATGAGGAGCACGGCATAAACAACCACCAAAACGGAAAGCATGGTTGGGCTGCCTTGAAGATTAAACAAATCGTTGGAAAGGGAGGTTTTCGATGATGCAAACCGAAGGATAGCGAGGATAAACAACAGATTGCTGCCAAGAGATAGGCGAGCATCTCGACGGAACGTTCCCATGAAACCAAGCACCGTTGCGCCGGCGATGATGGTCAACTGCAGAATGTTTGCAAGACCGAGACTCCCGGTGAGGATGTACCAGATGGTTCCTTGGGGTGGCGAGATGATGTAGGTCAAGAAAGCCAAAGCGACAAGAACGCCATACACGCCAATCTGAAGGTTTTGTACCATCTTGTCAGGAGGAAGGAATTTCATCTTCGGAACGAGAGGACCGCCAAGTAGGCTTTCGATAAAGCTGGGAATTTCCACGGTGGGAATGGCGTCTTGAGGTATGGCACTGCCCGAACCAACTTGGCCTGCCGCCTTCTTTCTGGAAGGGGCCGATGAACGGACCGTCTTTCCATCGTACAGGTGGGACGTGTCGGCTGAAGGTCGATTGATTGTCATAACTTCACCTCAAAATCCACGGGCTCCTGCAAGAGCGGTTGAAAGCAACATATCGGGCTCCCAGTCCATGATGTTCACACCAAGTCCACGAAGTTCACCAATAACGACGTCGCGTTCGGTCTTCATGACCTCGTAGCCGGTTCGGTCAATGCGCTTGGCATCGAATTCAAACTCGAGGGATGATGGCGAAAGAACGGTCACGTCAAAGTCGCGAGCTCGGAAGTCTCTCAGGGCGTTCACGATGGTTGGGTCGTCTTCCAGATTCGACAGGAAGATGATCGGGCTTCCCTTGTTGATGTGCGGAAGAATACGATTCACCACCACTTGAAGTGGGATGTTTCCACGGGCAACGGCGCCAGCCAACTTGGTGAGAATCACATAGAGCTGCTTCTTGCCAGTGTCTCGGTCGACACTGACCACTTCATCGCCGTAAACGATCACGCCAACAGAGTCTCGACGGCCAAGGAAATACTTCGCCAAAGAGGCCGCTGCGCGAGTGGAATACACCAGCGCATTGCGCGATACCGGACCGGTTTCGGCCACGGCTCTTGAGTCAACGATGATGATGACGTCGGACACCGCGTCTCGTTCACGCTCGTTGACCATGAGTTTGCCAGAGCGTGCGTAAGCAGACCAGTTGATGGCTCGGAATGAATCCCCTTCAAAGTACTCACGAAGCGAGTAAAACTCCGAACCCGGACCGGGTTGTCGGATGTTCACAGCACCGGTGAAAATCTTTGGAACTCGAGATTTCACGAAGGTCTCTTTGAGGTCTTCCATCTTCGGGAACACA
>DUIU01000220.1:0-3056 GCA_013330155.1 Candidatus Poseidonia sp.
CACTTCAGACCAGGTGGTGGCGTCCGTGGAGTAGACAGCATACCCGTCTCCAGTCCATGTTCCGCCAACGTATCCGGTCACTTGGCGGGCCGGGAGGCCTGCGAGACGAGCCATGGTGACGAACGCTGTGTTG
Source organism: Candidatus Poseidonia sp. (assembly GCA_013330155.1). GTDB lineage: Archaea > Thermoplasmatota > Poseidoniia > Poseidoniales > Poseidoniaceae > Poseidonia > Poseidonia sp8339u. Next base: position 134 of record DUIU01000220.1, read on the forward strand.
AATTCACGGCATGAGCCCTCCTTGAGAGCCTCAAGGAGGTTCAGGGTGACATCCACTGGACTGGTGGTACCTGAACCGTTGAAATTGCGTTTGAATTCCGTGGTGCTATTACCGTTGATGATGAAATCTTCCAAGGCCAATGCGGTGCTGTAGGCATCGGTGGCACCTGCATCGTTGATGACGCCAAACGTGATGTTGCGGACATAGGAAAATTCACTTGTGGAATTCGTAAATTCTTCATCAACCAACAATTCGTAGGGGAACCCTTGGCCTGGAACCGTGGTTGAAGCGATGGTTGCCCAATCGAAATAGTACTCAGGTTGCTCGAAAACCACTTGGTCAATGGAGCCATCTTCAATGTTCAAAATGTGGGTGTCGTTCGTTCTCGACAAGTTGGCTGTTGGCTCGAAGTAAAACGAGATGTTGGAATAATACGACGGTGCAGGGACCTGTCCCGAAGTCAACGCTCGTGTGTATTGGATGTTCCATTCGACGGTTGAATTGGCAAACGTGAGCGGTGCGAGATGAGTCAGATTGCTGACTGGGATGGTGACTGGCTGGGGTGGATGTACGCTGGCCAAATGGGCATAGGTTGTTCCGGTGTAGAAGTCGTTGGTGATGGTACGCCATCGATGGTCGAGGCCAAGATCGACGGTCCCCGAAGTATTGTTGGCGTAAAAGACGATTCCAGTTGTCACGATGTCATCAGTAGGGTCGAAAGGATCGAAGGGGGCGCCTGCACAATTCACGAACCAAAAGAGGTCAGGACATTCCTCTCCATCAAGCATGCCTCCGCCGTCGGTGTCCGGGTTGGTCCAATCTGTGCCCGTTTGATTCTCAATGGCGTCCGGTATACCATCACCGTCAAAGTCGTCGGGTTGAATATCGTCCGAGGGGTCGTTCTCTGGGTTGGTACCGTCAAAGTACTCGCTTCGGTCGTCCACGCCACCTTGGTCGGTGTCATAGGCGGTTGAAGTGGTGACCCAAACGTCCTGTGAACCGTTGGAAATACCGATGTAAATCAGGTCGCATCCCGTGGTGTTCTCGAAGTAATTGTTCAACCCGTCACCGTCATCATCGAGAAGATTAGTACAAGGTTCGTTAGGGTCGGTGTTGTCTTGGATTTCATCAAAGTCGTTGACGCCGTCAGCGTCACTATCGGCGATGCTCGGGTTGGAGAACCATCCAAAGGTCCCGAGAAGTTCTTGCCAGTCGGCGAGTCCATCACCATCATTGTCTTCGTAATCATCGTCGCAATATTGCTGAGTGGTCGAGATGGTCCCTGCGTTCGTAGCGTCGGTATGGCAAAACGAACCGTTACGGTTCGCCACATCGGTTGCTGTGCCTGACGGCGTGTTTGACACACCGGAGAGAATGTCGTTGACAACGGTGGCATAAGCGAAGGATTCCCAGGTCCCTGACACGTTGTACCATCCAACGCCACCACCGGGGTTGAATCCTGAGCCATCACCGACTTCCAGTCGGCTGCCGGGCAAGGATTGAACAAAGCTCGTTTCAAAGTTGACAAGTGAGTCGCACGGGTCCGTACCGTGGCTAATGTTGCGCTCCTGACCGTCGTTGATGCCACCGAAGTCGGTATCGGCCACGTTCCACAGGGTACATGTTAGATTCTCTTCCCAATTTTGAATCCCATCTTGGTCCTCATCACCCGAATCTTCTCGACGGGTTGGATCGGTTTCGCCTGCATCCAAGACACCGTTGAAGTTGGTATCCTCTTCACCGTCATCAAAGGCATCGCCATCGGTGTTGTTGTTGCGAGGGTCGCTGGCTTGGGCAGGATTGCCGTAGGCACCGTTGACTTCAACGCCGTCGCTAATCCCGTCGCTATCGGTGTCGGAGGATGTTGGGTCGGTGAGGAGGGTCAAGGCCTCGTAAGAATCATTGAGACCGTCTCCGTCTGTGTCCGCACGTTGAGGGTCCGTGGAGGTAATACCGTCCACTTCGGCCGTAAAGGTCGCACAACCGCCCGGGCCAATGCCTTGGACTGGGTCGCATGGTGATGTCGTTTCAGTGATGAGGCCGTCTGGGCCATTACGGAAACATGGAGAGGAACCGCACATTGTGGTCCATGTTGGGTTGACGAATTCGAGAAGGTTGTTGAGGCCGTCACCGTCAGGGTCGCCATTTGGACCATCTGCGTTGGAAGGCGATGTGGCATTGAGTCCGTTAGCAGCTTCCCATCCATCGCTCATTCCGTCTCCATCGGTATCCCAGCCAGCGGGGTCTTCGTCAATCACGCCATCGCCGTCATCGTCGTCCGATGAACAGTCAGCATCACCATCGTTATCGGAGTCGGCAGCGTCAACAAATCCATCTTTGTCATCATCGAAACCATTGGCGCACATGTTGCCAACCGGGTCCTCATCGCACAAGATGATGGAGCCAGTACCGTCTGAACCCGAGTCACCGCAGGCCGGTTGATTGAATTGCATGGCGTCTTCTTCGTTCCAATCGTTCACTGGAATGGTGCCGTTCCACCAAACGCCGTTGTCGAGGACGGAAGCCGTGTTGCTGTTGTCCCACCCGGTTGGTTGGAGGTAGAGGTATTCTTGGAGATTGGACATGCCGTCGCCGTCAGGGTCTGCTACTGCGCCGTCCGCTCCAATGGATGAAAGCGGGTCAAGGCCGTATTTCCATTCCCATCCATCCGGCAACCCGTCGTTGTCAGAGTCGGGGTCGTTGGGTTGGGTGTTCATGAGGTATTCCAAGCCATAGGTCAATCCGTCGCCGTCTTGGTCAGACGATGCCTGAACCTCAACCGCACCGTACTGGATGGAGGCCAACGTGGACATGACCATCAGCATGGTGAGCGCCAAGGATTTTAGCGCTTTTTTACGCTCTGCAAGTGCTGGTCGAATGGCGGCCGCATTGGAATTCGAGCCTGTCAGCATGGGTCTCACGA
>DUIU01000220.1:3426-7984 GCA_013330155.1 Candidatus Poseidonia sp.
GGGTGTTGAACCTCACAAATCGTCAAGTTCTTCAAGCAATTCAAGGTCATCGTCCAATTCTTCTTGGGCAACGACAGGCGGAGGTAAATCATCGTCTTCAGCGGCGGTATCATCCTCGTATTCCTCAACAATGAACTCATCGAATTCATGCTCTTTCTTGGGGCTTCGACCACCTCGGCCTCTGGCATAAAACAGAAGGCCGAGAAGGAGGGCATAGAACACCATGGTCTGAGGCTCCGGATTGATGAGCTCTTGGAACAAACACACCGCCCCTGCACACTCCGTCATGTAGGAGAAGGTAAACCTCTGAACGTATTCGTCAGCGAACGGCGTTTCGTTGTTCATCGGGGTGACTCGGAACTCAAAATCGACTTCCTCGCTGTCTTTTAGGTCGTCAGGTGCGACCATGGTGACGCTGAAGTCCTTGGAAGAGTAGGCTGGAAGATTGATGATTAAGAAATCGCTTCCGAGTTGACTGGATGTGGCTCGAATGGCACCCTCCCAGCCATCGGGTTGGTCCAAACGGATGACCACGTCAAGCGGAATGTTGTTTTGGTTGCTGATGCGGTATTCCAGGTTCTTTTCTTCGCTTGGGGAAAACCGTGATTTTTCCGTTTTGTCGGTAATTTCCAAACGGTTTGGAATCACTTCTTCCTTGATGACGACTTTCACAGGCAGGTCAAAGTAGCGGGCATCGTCGATTTCCACGCCTTCTTCGATAATGCGCGTGTAAACCGTGTGTTCACCGGCCTCGACTTGACCCCGGAGTGTGATTTCAAGTTTCATGTCCAGATATTCATCAGGAGCAAGGTTCACAGCCACAAGATTGCTGTTGCTCCCGTTGGAAATGGTGTAATCCCAGGCGGTGTACTTGGGGTTGTTTTCGGCGTTTTGCTCCACGTCTCGGGGATTGACGATCTTCCATGTCGTCGAACCCGACCCTGTATCGCTGGAGTCCGTGATTCGGAGATTGAAGTACACCGTGGCGTCCCCAGTGACGGGTCCGACCTGACCGAGAGGATTGTCCTCGCCCGTACCATCGCTGTCGGAGATCACCTCGACAAGAATTCCAAATGTTCGATGAACGGTGAAGGAAACATCGGTTCGTAGTTCAGAATCTTCTTTGCTCGTCACGGAGAGCTTGAACAAACCGATGTCCACACCATCGCGGTCAGCAGGCGGGTAGACTTCCATTCGGATGGTGAGAATTTGGGTTGACCCAATGTCGGGCGTGATTGAGTAAATTCCTTCCTCGACCAACTCAAGACCTGTGTCGTTGTCGTAAAGGCGGTATTGCCAATCGTCAGGTTGCTCAAGAATTCTGATTTTGAACGAATCCGTTTGGAACCCCGTGTTGAACACGTCAAGGAAGAAATCTCCGACTTCATCAGCATCCACATAATGCGAGAGAGTCTCGTCATAGGCTTCTGGACGAGTGGAATCGGCGATTTGCTTCTGATGTTCATCGTCCTCATACACGAAGAGCCGGGGCGGGGCAAAGACATCGACTTCCTCAAATTCAAGCGTGATGGTCCGTATGGCCACCTCTTCATCTTGGCCTTGACTGTTTACGGCGTAAACACGAGCTTCAATCTCAAGGGAATCAGGCGCGTTGTCGAGGTTGCCGTCTGGGACGGTGAGTTGTAATTCAGGAATGACGGAGGAGCCACCGCCGTTGAGCGTGTAGGTGCTGCTGGGTGCGCTCCATTGGGGGTCAGACCACGTTGAAGGAAGGTTGGTTTCAAGGTCAAAGACCACATCAATGCTGCTGGACGAAGAGCCCGTGTGCTCAACCAAGAATTCTACTTGAACGACAGCATTGGGTGCAAAGAGCACAACATCAGGCTGGTTGGAAGGGAGTGAGAGGTAAATGTCGTTTTCAAGCATCGTGATGCCTGGGTGTTCAAAGATGACGGAGTGGCCTTGAACGTCCTCAACTTCCAAACGAACAGGGTAATCTCCGGCAGCAATGCCCGTCTCGTAGGTGTAGGTGAAATTGCCCACGAGTCCGTTGTTGTCAAGTTTGAAATCATCGTCTTCGAAGTTTTTCTCAAACACGGCATTGGCCCCGTTCGGCGTGTCCATGATGAGGTTGACTTCCTCGATGTCATCCCGGCCAAAGGCGTCCCGAACCTCAACAGAGAACTGCATTTCCCGGAACGAAGGGCGGTGGTTAGGCGACCACTCAAATTTCTGTGCATCGTTCCAATTGCAGCCAAACACTTCGTTGCAACTATGGACTCGAACGCTTGATCCAGAGAGGGCGTTGGTCATGATTTGAAGGCGCGAATAGCCTCCGGAACTTTCCATTTTCCCGAAGGCGATGTCAACGGCACAGTCGCTTTGACCAAACCCGCCCGTGTTGCCCTCACAGGTGGCTTGGGCATCAATGCGGATTTTGAGTTGCTTGCCCTTTTCGACCATGAATCCGTTGGCGCCGATATCAAACTCAACTTCAATGACGCTCCATGAACAACCGCCACCCAGTGGGTTGGAGGAACATGGATTCTCCAACTGTTGACTTTCAGAAGCGATTTGGCTATCGCCGGATTTGAGTGAGAAGGTCACGTCAGCGGTGGAACCGTCGGTACCTCTAAACTGAATGTAGGCAGAAAGACGAGCGGTGTTCGACGAACCACTGCCGTTGATGTAGAGGTTGCTGATCATCTCATTGCTGCGAAATTCCAACCCGTCAATGGCACTTCCCTCTTCTTGCCCTCCGTTGGGTTCAATCGTGGTAATGGAGCCTTGACCGCCCGTTTCTGAGGTGGCGGTATCCAAGTACAGTTCATAGGTCTGTTCGGGAATTGATACAGGAGCGACAACTGGGGCTTCGTCAAGCACCGAAACCGAGTTACTGAGTGGAGATGCCGGCACCATGACTCCCATCAAAGAGAACAGGAAGAGACACACCAAACCCGTCGCCAATGTGCGGTTGCCATTCTCGGATTGACCAAATAGCATCAAGTCCACCACCTCGTCCTAATCAAGGGAGTGTTAAACGGTTTTGTATGGTTTGTGCAACAAACGGGCCATATGATGTTTGGTTGAAACGAGCGAAAAAAGGTGCAGGGGGTGGGATACGAACCCACGAACTCATACGAGACCGGATCTTAAGCCCGGCGCCTTTGACCAACTCAGCCACCCCTGCGTGTGTGGAACACGCTTGGCTGAAGCATTTCAAAGAATCTCTTCATTCGTTCAGCGTCCACCCACCATCGACGTGGAGTACGTTTCCTGTGATGGTGCCGTTGTTGAGCAGGAAGTGAATCCCAGAGGCGATGTCGGCGGCTTCACCAGAACGGCCGAGAGGTACTTTTTCCAAAACACTGGCAAAATGCTCAGCTTCCCAATCTGCAGCCATGATGGCCCCGGGAGCAAGGCAATTCACGCGAATTCGACCCGTGAGTTCCCCGGCAAGATTCAGCATCAACTGACGCAAACCTGCTTTGCTTGAAGTGTAGTGCGCAAGACCCTCCCATGCTCGCCCCCAAGAGGTGTCGACGACAGCCACCACCGACCCCTGGACTCGTTCGAGTTCAGGTATGAGAGATTGCGTCAACCAGAACGGAGCATCCATGTGGAGGCGATTTAATGAACGGAAGGTTTCAAGGGTAATTTCTTCAAAGGAACCTTGGCTATAGAATGATGCGTTGTGGACGAGCCCGAAGAGTCCTGAGGCCACTACCCTAGGATGATTTTTGACTTCCAAAATAAGCCGAGAAACATCTTCGTCAACCGTCAGGTCGGCCTGTAAAACTGCCCCGCGAATTTCCCCGTTTCGAGCCGTGGATTCTTCGATGAGGCTCATGGCCGAGTCAACCGATGAGCGAACGTGAATGAGAACATAGCACCCTTCATCCATGAGACGGGTGGCCGTGGCGGCTCCAAGCCTTTGTCCTGCTCCCGTGATGAGCACAACCCTTCCATCCATAACAGGCTCACGACGGCTCAATTCATGAAGCCTCGTATCTTTGTTTGCGCCATGCTTGACTTCAATGCCGTTCACACATCTTTTTTGGCGTCCACCAACTCGGCTTCATGAGAGGGGGGATAAGATGGCCGGAAAACAGCTCCCAATGGCCCCTCCGTCACCCTCTGTGACGCCAAAGCGGCGTCTGCCAGATTGGTTTCGCACAAGCCTGCCAAGTGGCGAACAACAAGTGGCCTTCAACCATACAAAAGCAGCCGTCAAGGACAACAAACTGCATACGGTTTGCGAAGAAGCGCGTTGCCCGAACATCCACGAATGTTGGGCGAGTGGGGACGCCACCTTCATGGTCGCCGGTCAAGAGTGCACAAGGGGCTGCAGATTTTGTGCGGTCGGGACCATCAAACGCCCACCACCTCTCGACCCCGAAGAACCACACCACCTCGCAGAAGCTGTTGCGTCAATGGACCTCCGCCATGCCGTGATCACGGTGGTGAATCGAGATGACCTTCCTGACAGTGGGGCAGACCACTACAAACAATGCATCGACGCCGTTGCTCAAACCAGCCCAAACGTCACCCTTGAATTGCTCTGCTCTGACCTCGCAGGAGACCTTGAAGCATTGGC
>DUIU01000006.1 GCA_013330155.1 Candidatus Poseidonia sp.
CGCTACGCCGGCTTGGGCAGCTTTGTGTTCCTTATCGGCATCTACTGGGCGAACTTCAACATGTGGTACAACAACATCCCGCTTGACGGCAAGACCTACGCCCACCACTGGCATGTGCTTCGCTTGGTGGCCCAACTCGGCATGATGGTGCTTTCTTACGCCATTTGGCGTTCAAGTCAGGCGACAGAAGCCGAGTAAACTTCGTTTCCTTATTAGGCCTCAAATGTTTTCATTGGTGATGTCCGTCCAAGCCACACCTTTTGGCAGCATCACCTTCCCGGAAAAACTCAACCAAAAACGCCGGGCTGCGATTCTTCGAGCTCTTGCATGGTGCGAACAACTGGCCAAAGAATCAGGAGCGTGGATTGCCCAACAATCCACGCACGGTGAACGGTTGGTACGAACCGTAAACGGCCACGAACTTGCTGTGTTTCCAATGGTGGCCGCTCATCTTGACGCCGGCCTCCCGGCAAGTTCTCGATTTGAGGCTCGTCATTTGCCCGTAGAGGTGAACGGGCTTCGCGTTTGCGTCGCACCCGAAAAAGGCCCAAGCAGCGTACTCCATACCGACTTTGTTGCGTGCTTCCTCTTGTTGTGCGGCAGCGAAGAGGTGCCAGAAAAGCGCCTCCCTCACACCCTCAAGCGAAGCCTCTATCCTGAGAAATATTTGGGGCGAGGTCATGCACGTTTCAATCCTGTTCTCGACCAACGGCGTCGTGATGTGCAAGCCGCATTTCTGCCCTTTGCTGGAGTTCCTGAGGAAGCCGTTCAGCACGCGCTTGATACACTGAACGAAGAGGATTGGGCGCTCCTTCGAGACTCTTTCCGCTGGCCGTTTTACACCGAAGCCGCCAGCGTCATCGCCCAGCGTATCCTTGGGGAGCACGCCGAGCGAGACGAGAACGATATCATCTGGGCGATTGCACAAGTGGGTGCAGGCCGTGATGGTGACGTTCACCGATTGATTCGTAATTTGGTGGCGACATCCTTGAATCCCGATGTGATTCGGTGTGCGTTGAACCAGTATCCTTCAACCGATGCTGAAACAGCATGGGACGATCTCAACGAATTGCTCCACCATCCTATCCAAACATTGGGCTGGTCGGTCCACGAACGCTTGGCTTGTTTTGACGAACTCGAGGAACGTTTGGTTGAGCGGAGCGATATCCTGCTTGAGGAGGACCCTGGCAGGTGGTTGGAGCGCAAACTCGTCATGTGGCTTTCCCACCGCCAAAACATGGATGTCTGGGTTCGACGTATCGTTGACGAGTTGCCTCAACACGAACTGGGTCACTTTCTCCAACGGATTCAGACTTACGGTTCGTGGTTTGAACGATGGGCCAAAGAACGGTTGTCATCGCCTCTGGAGGGCGTTCAAATCGGCATCGTGGAAGCCTCGAAGCGCAACATGGCGGTGAACCACGGTCGGCTTTGGCTTCCGTTGATGAAGCACGGTTCGGGTGAAGTGAATCGTGTTGTTTTGTACGGGATGAGGGACATCAGCGAGGAAGATGCCTACATGCTGGTCGACGAAGTGTGGCACTCCCCTTGGCGCTTTGTTTTGCGCACGGCCTACTTGCTTGTGCCTCATAATTTCCCGAACTATCCGGGAATGCGAGCCATGTTCGAGGCGGGCCTCAACTCCTCGCACGATCGCATCCGACGAGACGCCCAAAAACACCTTGACAGGATGGACCAAACGGACCGCCTGTCATCGGAACCAAGTTCTGCTTAGGCGGTTTGAGCGTTGCCAAAGGTGTAGGTCCTCATGCCCTGGTCTTGGTAGATTTTCGGCATCTGTCCGTCCTTTGAGAAGCGGTACAAAGCGACCACAGCGACTTGTTCGGCAGCGTTGGCCCAAGCGATCAAGAGTCCGATGAGGACGGCGCCCACAAGGAGGCCCAAAGGTCCAGCAACGAGGGTCAGTCCAATGGTCAGGGCTACGATGGGGATGCCGAAAAGGAAGGCGACCAATCCGATGCCGAGGCCGGACACGACGTTTTCGCCCCATGTGCCCCAGAACATGGCCTTGCTGGATTTGAGTGCATCACCGATGCTCTTTCCTTCAAGGATGAGGTGTGGGAGCATGAAGAAGGTCATGAACCACCACGCCAGGCCACCGATGAAGTGAATGATGGCGGCGACCATTTTCATGGCGTCATTCTCGCTGCTTCGTGCAGCTCCTTCGAGGAACTTGAGAATGAGTCCAACCGTTCCTGCGATGATGCCCCAAACGATGATGATTGGGAGGCGCTTGAGCGCTGCGTTCACACCGTCGGCAAACTTCGGGTCCCCACCCGTCAATCGGATGTTGGCGTTGGCGACGATGGCACAGTTCCAGAAGACAACGACGATGCTCAACACCATGTAGGCGATGAACGTGAAGCCGAGGTAGGCACCAGTGAATGAGCCATCAGCGTTGACCGCCCACTCCATCTCGAAGAGCTGTGGAATGCTCATACCGACAAGGCAGGCGAGGCTCATCACACCGGCGAAGATCATGTAGACCATCAGTTCCGGGTCTTTCTTGACCACGCTCATGCTTAATTTGCTCATTTCCCAGCCGCGTCCAATGGTTGCAAAGAAACCCATGGCAAAACCACAAATCCACCGCTTTAATTCACTTTCCCCGAGATTCCCGTTGACGAAGGGCTTCCACGGCTAACACGCTGACGGCGACTTGGAGGTTGTAGGACGGGACAAACCCGTCCATGGGGAGCTTCACAACAGCGTCGGCGGCTTCCAAGACCGGTTGGCTCACGCCCTCCCGTTCGGCACCGACGACCAAGATGACGTCGCCAGTCAAGTCTTCATCCCACGGTCCTT
>DUIU01000150.1:0-1852 GCA_013330155.1 Candidatus Poseidonia sp.
GTGCTCGACGCTTTTGCTTCCACCCTCGAAGACCGTGCAGCAGAAGGCGAGTCGCTGGTTGCCATTCAAGGAGCGCAATCCGCATTCGCTTTGGTCGATGCCTCCAAGCGACCGGTTCAGTCTGGCGATGCTTTGGCCGACGCTGAAAACGTGTTGAACCAGGTTGAACTTCGCGACACCTCGCCTTTCGAAGAAGACCACCCCCGGCCGTATCAATTCCTGACCGATGTTGCCACCCACCCAGATGCATGGCCTTACAACCTGTGGCAGACGCTGTTTTCCATTGAAAACCTCGGCCTCGACAACCTGCTTGGCATCGGCATCAACACCTACGCTGTCTATGTGAATTTCTCATCCCGAAACAACGGCCCATCCTACGAGGCATGGGACCAAGGAACCTTTACGGGCGAGTTATTGGTTGGCACGGACTTGGTCTTGTTTGAAAATTACATCGACATCGACGGGGACGGCTCAGACGATCTTTCAGTGGGATTGACCCTCGAAGGACTGACGACCCTTGGGGAAGGCTTCGGCATTGAGACCGGCAGCAATCCCATCCCCGGTGCGCCTGGTTTACCAACCGAATTATGGATTCGACCGACTTTCCAGTGGGCCGTGAATGCGCTCAACATCAATGACCCGCTGTGGAATGAGCTCGAGCATCTTGAAGTCACGCTGATGAAAGGCCTGGCTTTTGACATCACGCTCTCAAACTCAGAATCCTACGCCATCGTGGTGGACACTCGTTTTACACAACCTCCCTCCGAAGTGACCTTGGGCGTTGGCATTGAACGAATTTCATTCGACATTAGCAGCGCCATCGCTCTTCCCCAACAATTCCTTGCGTCGCTTCTGCTGGGCACTGTGAACTCCAGCGATTTGTCGCTGACCGGAATAACGGCTCCTTACGCTGTGCGCTTGAACAACCCGAATGCACCGGGGAGTACCGACCAAACCGATTGCAGTGAGACCCTAAACTACGACCCTGAAACCGATTACGATGCGAGCAGCAGGGACCACAAATGCGGCATTGGCATCGGCGTGGGTTATGTTCGCTTCGGAGAGGTTCAACCCGACCAATCCGTTGACATTCTCGAATACGCCTACCTCGACGTCGGGTTTCACCCCGAGGAGGGGAACACCATCATTCCCAGCGAAATCGACCTGACGCTGCGCAATGACAACCTCGGCGACAACAGTTTTGATACCATCGAAATTTACTCGGACGTCGGGACGGACGTCTACATTCACTACTTCGAGGACAGGTCGAACGTCCCGGAAGGAGACGACCCCTTTGGGAACATAACCGACTCACGCTTATGGATTCGAGGCCTTCCTTCCGGAAGCCTCCACCCGGATGAAATTGCCGCTATTTTCACCACCATCGGCGAAGCGCCGGGTTCGGTAAACTTGCCTGGAGAAATCCCAGACCGACTTTCATTGATGATCGCCATCAAGAATTTCTCTGCCGACAACAGCAACAACGTCAACGACCCCACGCTTCCACTCAATCCCGCTGAACCGCCAAACACGCTGTTGTTGATTGCAGGCACCTCGGCAATAAAGGAATTCAATTATGCTTCGACCTTCAAGCGAGGAGGCTATTCCGGTGACAGTTCCTCCATGGTGGTGCAAATCGAAGACCTTCCCCGCGTCATTGTCATCCAAGGCAGTTTCTTGCTCTCTTCGACGGGCGTGAATCGGGTGAACTTCGACAACCCCAACCTCAACACCATTGCTCAATTCTTCGACAACGCACTGCTTACGGTGGTGGAGATTGTTCTCGACATAGGGGCCATTCTCAACGGCTTGCCCAACGCAGTCGTTGGAACGGCGGGCTCCACCGGCGGCG
>DUIU01000150.1:2135-3919 GCA_013330155.1 Candidatus Poseidonia sp.
GCGGGCTCCACCGGCGGCGTGATTGACCTCCAGTGTTTCAATCAGGTCAAGAAGAGCCTACCGAGCAGCAACCGCGAATCAATGGAGATTGGCCACATGCAATTCGCTCTTGCCAGCAGCCCGCAACCATGGTTGCCTGACATGGACCACATTTTGCTTTCCGAGGATACGGACAGTGCGATTGTAGACGGGCGCTTAGGTCCGGTCGACCCCTTGGTCCCCGTTGCCATGAGCATGCGAATTGGCGGTATATCGGAGGTGCGCCACGCTTTCGACCCCATCAATGAAATTCGAGACATGAAATTGGATGGCTCGCCAAGTGGCTCGTTGTTAATCGGCCACATCAAGCACCAAAGTGGCGACATGTCCAGCGCCATTAAGCAGTCCGCTATGGTCTCCAATCGCCCAGGGCAATTCAACATCCTTCAGCAAGCGGAATCTCTGCAATATCAGGCGAGTGAACCCATTGGGACCATCACTTACGGTGGCCAATCCGGAGAACAACGCAATGCAATCCGCCTTTCCGGGCTTCCATCCGAGTTTACGCTTGTGTTGGGCGACACGGTGGGTTATGTGGCTGATGGGCCGATGGAGAGCATTCAGGTTCAGATGACCAATGCGACCACGCCTTTGACGATGGATGGCGACCATGTCCGGTTCTGGGTGGATGAAGACACCGCTGAAGCGAGCCTCAGCATGAAACTCTCAGACATCACGTCCATCGAACGGCTGAGCCCACTCATTCCCGGTTCCACTGGCCCGGAAGGAAACTCGGAGGTTCGATTGGTGCGAAGTTCATCTTCCCCGTTCAGCGTCTCATTTGAAGACGCCTCCACCCATTCGAACCGCTTCCTTGGTCTGAACGGACAGGTTTACTTCGACCCACTCCCAGCCAACATCTCCCTTACGCTGCCGTCTGATGTCGACTCGGAAGGGCTTGAACTCCCAACGTTCGGGGAAGAGGAAGGCATCGAAGCTCTCTCGTTCTTCCTCGGGGACCTCGTTGACTTTGGTAGCGTCGTGAACGATTTCGTCCACGCACTGACCGTGAACGTCGGTGGAGAAATCGGAGAAAGTGAGAACATGAGCCTCGGTTTAGATTTATTCACCGGTGAAGCGTTCAACATGACCGTGGACCTCAAGAAAGGGTCAAACCTTGAATCCGAACCTGAGTGGATGCACGGTCTTGGAGTGGAAGCTCTTGAACAAACCCGAATTGAAGCCAATTTGTCCCGCTTGCCAACCTTCACCGCCACCACCCGTGGGCCGATGGAAGAGATTCTTCTTGACGGCCGAATTGATGCCACGGAACGGGTTCAAGCACTGACCATTCTGGAATCGATCAACATAACCGCCGCTGAAGCCTTGGTTGATGCATTGGAAGACGGTCGCGTTGATGACAACGAGAGGGCCAATGTGAACCTCAGCCAACTCGCGGATGAGGGGTTGACCCTGCAGGACATGAGAGCTTGGCACCTTCGAGCGTGGATGCCCTCCCTGCCTGCCGGAAAAATCGAAGTGGTGTACGATTTCAGAATGCTTGCTGGTGTACCTACCTACGAGATTGACCTCAAGATGTCCCAATGGCAACCGATGTACCCTCAATTGACCATCATCGCCAACGGGCTGGACGGCCAAGACGTGGAACTTTTCATCGATGGCCTTGACACCACCATGCCACGCAATGTCGAAATCAATGCTCTCTTTTCAACCCAAGAAAACCTGACCGTCCCGAGGGTCGCTGTGGACATGTTCTACGATGCTGGGATCCGCCTCAAATCGGC
>DUIU01000150.1:4295-5827 GCA_013330155.1 Candidatus Poseidonia sp.
ACGGACGTTTCTGCTGTCATTGGGGACGTGTTGATTCTTGACCTTGTCGTGCCTGAAATTTATCGAATCAACGGCCATTCTGCCGATTCTTTGATGCTCAAACAATTGCGTTATATCGACGGGTTTTGGTACCCCTCCACAGCGTTCATGCGAGATTTGCCTGGAGAAATGCATCTTGCCACCGAACCAGACACCCGATTCGACATCCGAAAGCAAACCTCCTTCCAAGGCATGCGAACGCTGGATTATTCGTCCAACACGAACGACATGGACCTGTACTTGGAGGCCAGTGGGCGGGCCATTGAAGCCAAAGGCGACGTGCTGATGCTCGCTGAGGACTTGCCGACCCGCTTCGTGTTGGAGTTGACCGAGGATTTCGGCATGCGTGTTGAATCGTCTGGGTCGGGTGTCAAGAAAGTCTACGTCCGCCAAACCGATGTTCCCGCCATGCCAGGCGTGACCATTGAACGGGTGGAAGTGGTCGGTCAAAACCTCAAAGGAGCAACCATCCACATCCACACGTTGCCAGGCGAGTACCCCATCATCGTCATCGATGACATCACCGACGGCCGCTTGGTGGCCACGGCTGAAGCCTACGTTCAGCCGGGCGTCATCGAGCCGTGGCTGAACCCGGTTTTCGGAGACTTCAAAATGGAAGGAAGAGCTGTTCTTTTGGATGCTCAATTCACGGGGATTGTACCCACTGCTTCCTCGGTGGGTGTTAACGGAATTGTTACTGACCTTTCCCTTGTGGGTTCCCTTTCGGGCGAGTTTGTGGAAACTCGCCACATCATGGTGATCGACCCCATCAGTTCTGCGCTTGCCAGCGGTTTGGCCATGATTTTCGGGTGATGGATGATGTCTGAACCAACAGCCGAAGAATTGCGACAGGGCGGTTCTCCTATGGAGGGTCAAGAGTTCGATGATTGGGAGGCAGAGCAAGAGGCTGCAAAGTTGCTGACCGCTCTTAAGCGGGAGGTCACTCCAGCGAGGGTGGCGATGGCTGGAGCAGTGCTGTTCATGCTCATCACGATGGCATTGAGCGGTTGGTATTGGCTTCTTCCAAGGGATGCGGTCACCGTTGAAACCCATTACATGCAACGGGGAGGGCACCTGATGATGACGGAACTTCACAACGACGGCAGCCGGGACATCACCGATGTGGTCTTGGACATTGAATTCCAAACGGCAGAAGGCGAACTCATCGAGCGCATGTCGCTTGAACTTGATGTTCTGGAGGGGCATGCCTCAATCTCCGGTGATGATTTGGAAATGATGGTCATCGGCCATACGGTGTGGGACGAATACAACATTGTCATCGAGCTCGAGTACCGAGATTACACCGGTCAATTGCGTCAACCTGATGCCTTTGTTCATGAAGTGGGCGAATGGTCTCAGGAAATTTTCATGGACAAAGCCGAGCGGCATATCTGGCCATTGGATTGAGCCTTGTTTAGACAAGCAGACCGAACGGATAAAGGACAGGAGGAAGAGGCCATTCTATGGCTGGGGGTTCCAACCGCCTCTCTGCC
>DUIU01000150.1:6104-7674 GCA_013330155.1 Candidatus Poseidonia sp.
TGGCTGGAGTTTCCAACCGCCTCTCTGCAGGTGTGTTCGTTCTTCTCCTTCTGTTCTCAACCTCGAGTTCTTTGCTTCTTCCACGAGGCGATGGTGGAAACGAAGTTTCGACCTTCAATCCCGATTGGGTTCGCTTTGAGGTCAGCGATGATGTCTATCGTGAAGCCCTTGGTGTGATGGATGGAAGCTTGGCAGACGAAACCCGCGACTCCCTTGCCATCACGCCTCTCGGCACCTTTGACGCAACCGGGTTCACGCTGGAGCGACCTGTGCCAGAATCGTTTTTGGAGCCGCGGTTCGACGTGCTCATGCTGATCGTGTCCAATGACATGCGCTTCCATGATGTTCGGTTGGAACTTGAGCAGGTCCCGGGTTTGGCGGTTCGGGAATTTATTTCTCCGTCTGGTTTGATGGTTCAAGGGACGCCTGCGGCGCTTCAAGAAGCAGAACTACACGGTGCCGTTCTCACCAGCCATGCCGTACCAATTGGGATGTTCCTTCATCCTGACTTGATGGACGTTGTTCTGCTCAATGAGGGTGAATCTGCTGTGGGTGACCTCTTGCTTCGTCTTGACGGTTGGCGAGACGCTACCGGACCCCTTGACGTCGTCTCGTTGTCCGACCGTTCAGGCTTCACCTTGGAACAAGACCTCGGTGAGGTGGCAAGGCAGACGTTTGTTGAGCCGAAGACCTGGGATGCAGGGCGCTATGAGGGTAGACTCACCTCGGTTGACCTCGCTTCCTTGTTGCTGCAACCCTCCGTTATGCAACTTCGTCCCGACCCCGCTTTTACAGCCTTCAACGACCAGTCCCGTGGCCACATGAAAGCGAACACGATGACGACGTACTTTACCACTGATTTGGACGGTTCCGGTCAAACCGTGGCCGTGGCCGATTCGGGGCTCGATGAGGACCATGGGGACTTTGGAACTCGCGTGGTGGGCAACTACGACGTCATCGGCGATGGCTCAACCGCTGACAAGCATTCTGGCCACGGCACCCACGTCGCCTGCACCGTCTTGGGCGACGGCTTCCGCGGTGGATACGGGGGAGTTGCCCAAGCGGCCGACCTCTACTTCCAAGCCATGGAAAACGACAACACAGGAAATTTCCAATCTCCATCTCTCAACAACTTGCTCAACACCGCCTACAACGCCGGTGCAAGAACCCACACGAACTCATGGGGGTCGTCGGCTGCCAGTGAACAATCAAAATACAACTCTGAGACGGAGGATGTTGACGACCGGGCGAATTACTACGACCGGTATTACAACGGCGTTGAGGGTTTGACAATTCTATTTGCAGCCGGAAATGACGGTCCTGATTCGGGGACCGTCTCTCCACCGGCCACGGCCAAGAACGTGATTTCGGTAGGCAACCACAAAAACCGTGGCAGTGGTTCGCCCGATAGCATGTGGAGCGGTTCCTCGAGGGGGCCCACCGATGACGGACGCATCAAACCGGATTTGGTTGCTCCAGGAGCATATGTCCGTTCTTGCAAAGCGCAGGAAGCCACCGACATCAACGGGAATACATGGGCCAGTTCCTACTACCTCGAATACACAGGGAC
>DUIU01000150.1:8036-14225 GCA_013330155.1 Candidatus Poseidonia sp.
CTCGAAGAAATCGCTCAACGACCATCTCCCCAAGGAGCCTTGGTCAAGGCACTGCTTGTGCTCGGAGCCCAAGACATCGGCTCCCGAGACATTCCAAACGAGGACGAGGGGTGGGGGCGGGTCAATCTCCGAAACAGTTTGGCTCCACCCGGCGGACAAGGCATTTGGGTGGATGATCGCTCGGTCATGTCCGGCACCGGCAATAGCAAATCGTATTCGTTCAATGTCTCCCAGTCATCAGGGTTGTTCAAAGCCGTCTTGGCGTGGTCAGATGAGCGTGGTTCACGCTTCTCCTCCGCTCAACTGGTCAACGATTTGGACTTGGAAATCACTTCGCCGGACGGAACGGTCTACCTTGGCAATGATTTTGCCAACGGCCGTTCGGTGACCGGTGGGACGCGGGACAGCGTCAACAACTTGGAAGTCGTTTTGATCGACAACGCCGCGGCGGGGACCTGGACGCTGAAGGTGAAAGATGCGCAGCACAGCGGTGGAAAGACACAACCCTATTCCGTCGCCGTTTTGGGCCATGGAGTCAACGATTTGCGGCCCGACCCGAAGGTGGTTCCCGAAGCCTTTGAGATGGACGTGGCCATTCCTCAAGTGGACGACCCGGTCCAACTCACCACCTCGTTCTTCAACTTTGGAAACGCCAAGGCCAACACCTTCCCAATCGCTTTCGTGGTTGACGGAACCGAACTTTCACGCCGAAACATCGAACTCGGGGCTGGGTCAACCAAGGTCCTTGTGTGGCCATGGACGCCTCAAACAGCCGGGTCCACGACCCTCTCATTCATCATCGACCCAGACGAAACGATGGAGGAAATCCGGGAAGACAACAACCGCTTGGACGTTATGGTCAACGTGACCGCCCCGGGGGTGAAATTGGAGACTTCCACACCGGTTCAAATCCTCAGCTCAAGCAGCATCACGACCACGTCATGGAACATTTCGCTCACCAACACGGCCTTGATTCCAACCAACGCCTCGATGCAAACCAACTCAGCTGTCCATGTTGAAACAGGCCAAACCATGCCGTGGTACGTCGGTAGCACCGAATCAAATTTCTCCATGGAAGGTCAAGCCTCAGAATCCATCTTTGTCACGCTTGTTCACCCTGCACCACCCGCTCCTGGGACGTACCGCATTGACCTCTTGGCGCTGGATGTTGACAACAGCGTTGACTATCCTCTAAGCATTGACCTCGTCGTCCCTGACCTGCCTGAAGCGGGGTTGGAATTTGACTACCAAGTCGTTCCCGTTCACCCTTCAGAACCCACCAACATCTCGGTGCGATTCCTCAACAACGGAAACGCTCCCATCGGGTACGATCTCTTCCTCGAGGCTCCCGCCGGCTGGCAAGCTGGGTTCACCAACCTTGGAAGTGAAGCCGGGGCTTCATCCGGTTCAACGGGCCTCATCAACAGCGAATCCTTCAGAGCGGTTGGGCTGATGTTTACTCCCCCTCAGGTGATGACCGCTGCCGGCGCAGAACGCATGGTGAAGTTAACCGCCGTGTCTCAAACTGAAAATCAGGAATTGACGGTGTTCGACATCCCCATCCAAGTGATGACGGTTCGCGAGGTTTTCGTGAATGTTGAGTCGTCCATCGGGACCCTTCGTCCTGACTCCAGCATCACGCTTCGATATTCTCTTGAACACAAAGGAAACATCGACCTCGACTTGACGCCTTCGTTTGAATTGCCGGTTGGATGGTCGGTTTCTTCCTCGCTTGAGGCTGTTGAACTGCCATGGGCGACCAGCAAAAACCTCCTCTACACTCTTGAGGCGGGCAACAATGCTCGCTCAGGGGATATCTCCCTCAATTTCGACAACGGTTCTAACCGGTTTACCTGGGAGGGTTACTTGACCGTTGAGGTTCTCCCCGAACCGACACTGACGTTCCTTGGCTTGGAACTTCAAGACGGGACCATGTTTGACACCATTCAAGGTGGAGGCGCTCACCCCTCGGGCGAGAACCTGAAGTTCACGTGGTTGGTGAGCAACGAAGCCGAAACGGCATGGAATCCAAGCGCTAGCCTCCAACTTGACCCGGACCTGTTTGGGGATTGCCAGCCGGTGAACGCCGTGGTCAAAGGTGAGGTTTCACCTGTGGTGTGTAACGTGCTCATCGCTGCCAACATGGCGCCGATGAGTGAACCTTCCTTCACACTCGTGCTCAACGATGGCGGCGTGGAACGAACCACCACGGTTGGCCTATTGGTCGCAGCCAACGAACAAGTCTCGTGGGATATTGGTGCAGTGCCCATGTTCACCACAGGGCAAGAACGGCAGGTCACGCTGGAACTCACCAACACTGGAAACACCCCGCTTCAGCGTCAGTTGGTCGTTGAGGGGCCGGAGAAGTGGTCCGTTTCAATTGACGGCAACGACATCATCAACGTAGAGATCGGCCAATCGGTGCTCGTTCGGCTGAATGTACGGGCTGATTCGCCGGGAACGGCTGACATCGTTGTGAGCTTGGCTCAAAGCACGGCATCCGAGCCGACATACTCCTTTGCGGCTTCCTCCACGGGGGAACCCGTTGGTACCTCAGGGGAAAGCGGGCTGAATTCTGCGCTTACGATCGCTCTGCTGGGGGCAGTTCTCCTGGTCGCCTTTGCCTTGCTGGGCATCCAAATGCTCCGTGGCCGAGGTGACTCAATTCCAAAGCCAGGCCACCTCCCCCTACCAGTGCCAGGTCAACCGGTCATTCCTCTCCAAACCTCAACCACGCCAGTTTCAACCCAGATTCAAGCGGCGGGGGGGGGTGCTCCTCTTGTCCATCTAGCGACCTCTGGAGCCCCTGCGGCTGCTCCGACAGCCTCGCCTCCGCCCATGTGTTGGACGTGCCGTGAACCCATCTCCACGGCCATGGTCGGTTGTCCATCGTGCGGTGCCCGCTACCATGGGGATGGATTCAACGGATGTGAAGCCAACCAAATCGAGGCTTGTGTGAATTGTGGTGCACCATCCAGCGCCTTTGTGAAGGCTTGACCAAGGCCGTTTGGTGAAGCATGAAGAGCACAGGGTTTTGATAGGAGAACGCCGAGCGCAGGCCATGATGCCTACGGCAAGCGCAGTAACCGCTTCTCGTCGCACGGCCATCTTTCTCGTTCTCGTGATGTGCAGCGCTCTGCTTCCACTGACAGCGCCGATGGTGTCTGCTGATGGCCGAGCTGCTTCCATTTCGGTGACGCCCATTCCAAGCTCTATGGAAGTCAATCCCGGCGAGGCCGGTGAATACACCATTCGGGTTCGAAACACGGGTTCGGACCCGGTTACTGTCCAAATTTCTTCAGCGCAAGAAGCCAGCGGAGATTGCAACGGTTTTTCCTCGGCCGTCACCCAAATAGCAGGACAAATTGACAGCGGGAGTTATGAAGAGGCTGCCATGAACGTGAGCCTCGCTCAAACCGTGGAACCAGGTGCCGCATGCGTCACAACCATCACCGTCACCATCACAGCCGTCATTGGAGCGCCTGCTGCAGAAATCCCTGAACCCTCCACGGCTGATGTGACCACGACGGCGGCCGATGGCTCAGGAAGCGCTTTGTTCGGCGTGGACCTTACCATCAACAACAAAAACAAAAATTGGAATGGCGAGGAAGAAATAGATTACCTCATTGAGGTCGAAAACACTGGCCAAACCAACCAAACTGTGAACCTCGTTGTCGAAGAAGGAACCGGGCCAGGTTGTGCTTCCACCTCCTCCTTCACGGTAACTCTCAGCGAGACCAGCGTGAACATCGACCAAGATGATTCGGAAACGGTGACTGCTACGGTCGAAGTCCCAGAAGGTGCTTCAGCTGACACGTACTGCTGGGAGGTCACTGGAACGGTGGCGAACGACCCAGCACAGGATGCGAAGGATACAGAAGACTTCGACTTGGAAGTTCCAGAGTTGAGGAAGTGCACGCTCTCTCTCAGCAAAACATCGGTCAGCGTGAACCCTGATGATGAGACCAAGATCACGGCGACCTACACCAACGATGGAAACGCTGACTGGACGGTGTTTGCTTCAGCGGTTGGCAGCAAATCTTCATGGGTCAAAGTGGACGGAACTTCCTCTGGCCTCCTTCCTTACGACAACGGAAACGGTGAACGAGCGTTTGACTTCACGGTCTCGCCCGATGATTCGGTGACCGCAGGCTCGGAAACGGTGGTCCAAATTGTGGGCAAGGACGGCAACAATGGCCCCATCAAGTGCCAATCAGACCTACGAGTCATCGTTGGCCAATCCCGTGGAGCAAGCATCTCCTTGGCCAATGCCGTCTTGTCAAACATTGAACCGGGCAGCAACAAATCAACCACTCTAACCATCACCAACCAAGGCAACGGGCAAGACAATCTCCGAGTCGCTTCATCCATTGCACCAACAGGCTGGGCTGTGCAATTGGAGACCTCCACCGTCTCCGTCGGGTCCCGACATGGAAACGAAAAGTCAGCCAACGTCGGTGTAACCGTCCGCGTTCCTGTGAACGCTCTGGCGACCGAGGAAATTGAACTCACCTTCAGCGTCCTCCCCTCCTCTGGGGGCACGGCGTACGATACCGTCTCGCTCAAGGTCACCGTGGCGGCCATTCACGGCCTCGAAATTGAAACGCCGGCTACCGACCAGACCGGTCGTTCCGGTACCGAAGTGAGGTTCCCAATTGACCTCGTCAACGAAGGAAACGTACGGGACACGATTGGCCTCTCGGTGGTTTCACAAACGGCCAGCCCTGCGTGGGATACTTCCTTCGAAAACGAGGATGGCATGCCGCTGACCGAAATTGACGTCGAGCCTCAATTCACCACCACCGTGTACTTGGTGGTCAACATTGACGGAGAAGAAGAACTTGAAAACACCCGGTTGACGGTCCGTATTCGAAACAAGGACGACCCTAACGGCCAGGACCGAGACGGTGATGGGATTCCCGACAACCAACGACAAGCTCAATTCCTAGCCATCCTCTCCGACCGTAATTTCTCCATGGATCTTCGTCTTGAGGGCACCGACACGGCAACCTCTGCATCCATTGTCCTGCCTCCGAACGGCCAACAGACCATCGGCATGTGGGTCAAAAACACCGGCGATGGAAACGACAATGCCGTGTTTACACTTGGTGGCTTGGAAGGCATCGCTACTCGGGCCATGGTGGCTTACAACCTACCAGTTGAAGGTGAACTCAACGTCCCAAGGGGCTACGGTATCTGGGATTTAGCCAACGGGACCTTTGTCATGGACCCTGCCGACCAACAGCCCTACATCGGCACCGACCAGTATGCTGCTGAACAAATCATGATCGACAACGGCCTCATGGAAGGACACGAAGCTCGTCCCTTTGAGATCTACATCGAATTGACCATCAGCGTCAACCCCGGGGCTCAAACCGGCCAAGGTGGGTTGCTGGAGATTCTTGCTACCAGTGTCTCAAACGCAGCAGACCGCACTGGATTGGTGACCATTTCACTTGAGGTGAGCATCATCCATGAAATCGAGTTTGTCGAGGCTGGAGAGCGACAAGAACTCGACATTGTCTACGGTCAACCAGCGGTGACCAAGGAAATCAGCGTCGTCAACACGGGCAACATCCGAAGTGAAATTAGGGTCTTTGCCTCTGAAAACTTGCGGGGATGGTCGGTTGTTCTCGACAGCGATCATCTGGATTGCACCACAGAAAACAACGATTTGGTTTGCATGGTTGATGAGGGTGAAATCCTCTACGTCAACGTCACCGTACGTGCTCCGTACGGTGCAGAAATGGATGACACCTACAAATTCACGGTCTCTGCCGAACCCACTGAAACAGGTGTGCTGGACCGGCAAAACATCGAATTTGCCGCCATGGGCAGTCCTGCAGAGGGTGTGCTTGGCCTTTCCCAAGAGGTCGTGGCTCAGATTGCAGGTGCCTTCCTCGTCGTGTTGTTCATCGGCGCGATTTTGAGTCGCCGGTCATGACCTGTTCGGCGACCATCTCCTGCCGCATAAAACGGGTCCCTGCGCCAATGATGGTCCTCAAAGGACCCCCCCTTCTGCACCGAGGCGACAGACAACGCTTATGGAGGGGCCTCAAGTCGGAATAAATGGAGAGCGTATGCGTTCTCCAAGGGTGAACCTATGTCGGGACTCGAATCGGTGCCAAGTGCATACCTTTCCATCGGATTTCTCACCGTTGTTGGTATCATCATGCCCTTGACGAATTT
>DUIU01000150.1:14596-19666 GCA_013330155.1 Candidatus Poseidonia sp.
CGTTCGTACTTGCTCGAGGGCTATGAGCGAGACCACAGCCTCTACCCTCGTCGCCTGACCACGTTTGAGTGCGGCAGCGAACCGGTCGGCGAAGCGATGATTCAATTCCACTTCCAGTATTACTGGTACGCCATCATTTTCCTCGTGTTCGACGTCGCTTTCATGTTCCTTGTTCTTGGCGGCATGGTGACGGCTGACGCCACCACCGAAGGCGGCACAACCACCGTGGCCGAGGCAGAATCTGCCCTGTTGACGCTTGGACTCTTCTTTGCTATCATGTCGCTTGGCGTGTGGTACGTGTTCCGGAAGCGAGGTCGCATTTACATCTAAGGTGAGGAAGATGGCAGGACAAGACGAAAACTACGCTGCATTCAACAGCCGAGCCCTCGTTGAGATGGTCGGCGATGTAACCGATGAAGCACTCAAGGCCACCAAAATCAAGCAATTCCTCAGTGTTCTCGCTGGACGCTACTTCAACTGGGCTGGTCGAAAGTCCCTGTTTACCCTTCACTTGGGCATCAAGTGCTGTGCCATTGAGATGGCTGCGGCCGCGACGCCTCGTTTCGATGGCGACCGATTTGGTGTGTTGTTCCGCTCCTCGCCCCGCCAATCCGATGTGTTGCTCGTCAACGGCCCGATTAGCAAGAAATTCGCCGACAAGGTCGTTCGCCTTTGGGAACAAATGCCTGAACCAAAGTACTGCATCGCCATGGGTGAATGTGCCATTTCAGGCGGACCCTACTTCCAATCGTACAACATCCTCGAAGGCGTTGACACCGTCATTCCTGTCGACGTCTACATTCCAGGCTGCCCACCTCGCCCCGAAGCCCTCATCGATGGATTTGGCCTCTTGCGAGAGAAGATCATTCGAATTGGTGCCGCACCAAGCAGCGGCCGAAAGGGCGACAAGCCCATCATCGTCGGGGAGGACTGAACATGGGCATGCGCATCACCAACGCTCAGGCTGACGCAGCTGCTGAAGATGCTGCTGCAAACCTGAACGCCCGGTTCGGTGGTTCTGATGTTGCAGCGACGGTCGAGCACCATTCCAACGCACACAAAATGGCCTTTGTCCGCATCAACGTGCCACCTCAACACTGGGTCGCCGTCGCCAAGCACCTCCGCTTTGACCTCAATGCCAATTACTGTTCGATGGTCACGGGAACGCACTACCCCGAAGGTGGCGCCGAGCGTGGATGGGAAGTGGTGTACCACCTTATGCGGCAACCTGTTGTTGACCAAGCGCCACACACCAACACCGTTCACGTTGCTGAAGAACTCAAGGGGAGCGACGTCCCACTCGAATTTGAAGTGGTCGTTGTTTTGCCCCAAGGAAACACACCGTCCGTGCCAAGTGTCCAGAGCATTTGGGTCGGTGCTGACTGGAATGAAAAGGAGACTTGGGACTTGGTTGGCATTCAGTTTGAAGGGCACGACAACATGCACCGTGTCCTCAATCCTCACGACAGCCCCGAGGGCTTCCATCCGTTGCAAAAGCAACACAAAATCCGCTACCATGATTTCAATGAAATGTACGACGACGCCCAAGGCTTCGGTCGTAAACCAACCGACGAGGGTCGGGTCAAGTGAGGTGAAGTCATGGCACAAATGTGGATTACGATGGGCCCGCAGCATCCAATGACGCACGGTCTGTGGACGCTTCGTGTGAAGGTTGATGGTGAAACGGTGGTCGACACCGAGGCAGAACTTGGCTACATTCACCGCGGCGTTGAGAAAATCGCTGAAGCCCGAGACTTCACGCAAATCACCCCCTACTGCGACCGCCTCTGCTACGTGAGCGCCATGACGTGGGCAAATTCCTACATCTACGCCGCAGAAGACCTGCTTGAGGTTGAAGTACCTGAACGTGCAGAATACATTCGCCTTATCTCAGCAGAAGTCCAGCGCTTGGCTTCCCACCTGATGTGGTTGGGGGCCTACGGACCCGACATTGGCAGTTTGACGCTGATGACCTGGTGCATGCGAGACCGTGAGATGTTCCTTGACCTGCTGCAAGAGCTTGGAGGCTCTCGCATGCACTACAATTATCCGCGAGTGGGAGGCGTCAAGCGAGACATTCCTGTTGGCTTCGCCGACCGCCTCATTGCAAAGGTCAAACTCTTCGAGCACCGCATCGATGAATACGAGATGATGCTCGACGAATCCACCATTTGGCTCGTTCGCCTGCAAGGCGTGGGCTACACCAAAGCAGAAGACATGGTCAACGCTGGCGTTTCCGGGCCGAACATTCGTGCAGCCGGTGTCAACTACGACGTCCGCTGGGCCCACCCTTACTCGGTGTACGACCAAGTCGACTGGGAGCCGGCCGTCGAAAAGCCCACCTCGATCAAGGGTGCAGATTGCTACGACCGCTACCGAGTCCGCATGGAAGAAATGCGCCAATCATGCCGCATGATCCTTGACGCCATTGAGAAAATCCCGGGTGGAAAGAACACCAACTACGCCAGCGGCGATGCCATGATTCTTGCCAAGGCCCCCACACGTGCTCCAGAGGGCGCAACGGGCTTCTCTCATTACGAATGCACCCGTGGAGCATCACAGTTCTACATTCAAGGCGGCGGCGATGGGCGAGGAAAGAATCCGTACCGCCTCTCCATCCGTTCTCCGATGTTCATCACCATTCCTTACGTCGCCAAGACGATGATTGGGTACAAAGTGGCAGATATTCCTGCCATCATGGGCAGTTTTGACCCGTGCATTGGGGAGACCGACCGTTGAGGTGATATCATGGATGACAGGTATGATTTGGTAGGATTCTTCCTCGATAAGGATGGATTGCTGCGCTCGGGTATCATCGGTTTGCTCGAAGGAACGCCTCTCGAGGGAAGCGCCGGTAGCCTGTCTTTCGCTGTGGCCACCTTTGCCGTGGTCAACATCGTGTTCTTGATGCTGTTTTTCTCCCAGTTTGCCATTCTATGGATTGAACGAAAAGCGGTGGCTCGTATGCAAGACCGATATGGCGCCACCACTGCCCTGCGCTCGCTTTGGGTTGGTGAAAACGGCGTCACTGCCGGTGAATGGTGGAACATGCTTCCATTCGGACTCGGCAAACCCATTGGGGCGGTCAACAAATGGCTGAACAAGAATTTCGGCAACCGCGACGAGAACTTTGCGACCGTTGACCGAGTGAACAACCGCTCATGGATGGGCAAAACCATCCTCCCTGGCTTCTTTCAAAACGTGGCTGACGGGATGAAATTCCTTGTCAAGGAACACATGGTCCCACAACGTGCCGACCGCCTCATTTTCGAGGTCTCACCCTTCCTCATCGTCTCTTCGACGTTGTTGATTCTGGGCATGATTCCACTTTCCAGTGGCATCTATGCGACCAACCCCGACCTTTCCATTCTCTATGCCATCGCCATCTTCGGTATCGCTCCCATCGGCGTGTTTTTCGCCGGTTGGTCCTCCAACAACAAGTACACCCTCATCGGCGGAATTCGTTCGGCAGCCCAATTGACGGCCTACGAGATTCCTCTCCTCTTGACCTTGCTCTCTGTGGCCATTCTTTCAGGGACGTTCAACATCATCGATAGCATTCACTTCCAACACTCTGCTGGCGCCTGGAACATCTTCCTCATGCCGCTTGGTGCTGCGTTGTTCCTCATCACGATGATCGCCGAAGTCGAACGTGTTCCATTCGACATGCCAGAAGCTGAAGCTGAACTGGTTGAAGGCTGGTGGACGGAGTACGGAGGCATGCGGTTTGGTATGCTCTTCATGGCCGAATACATTCGCACGTACGCCGCTTGTTTCCTGTTCACTCACTTCTTCCTCGGCGGATGGCACCTCCCGTTCCACGGCACGATTGGTTCCCTTCCAGTCGTTGGTGAAGCCTACCTTTTGATTCCAGGCGCCATTATGACGCTGGTCAAATCGTGGTTGGTGTTCCTCATCGTCTTCGTATGGGCCCGATTCGCACTTGCTCGTATCCGAACCGACCAAATTTTGGAATTCGGCTGGCGCATGCTTCTCCCCTTGGCCGTGCTCCAAGTGGTGCTCTCAATCGTTTACCGCCTTTACTTCTTCAATCCTGACGGCATGTCGGCCAAGAACGATGTGGCGGGCGGCATGGCTTGGGACGCTTTCGGCATCCCCTACCTCGTGCCCATCTTGACCACACTCTTCTGGGTGGGCGTCTTCTTCGTCTACCTCAATGACGAAGACAAGTCAGTGAATCAGGAACGTATGTTCCACGTCCATACGGACAAGCCCGCGGGGACAGTAACCCCGGGGAAGGAGTGAGGTGAACACCATGCCAATGCATCCACACGCACAGCCCAATTTCAGAAACCTGTTCTGGTATCCGTTCAAAATCACCTTGATCACGGCGCTTCGAACCTTCCCGTTCATCGGCAAGCGGTTCGGTAAGCGACTTGGTGCCTACCACAACACCTCTCACCCTGAGTTCTTGGACGATGGCAGCCGAGCCCGAGCTGCCTCTTCGGCGGTGATGAACGACATCACCCGCCAAGAGTTTGCTCCTGACCGTGTCACCTCTGACCTCAAGCCCACGCTTTGGAAGCCACAAACGGTACAGTATCCTTACGAGCGCCTTGAGGACATGGAGCCTTGGCTCTTTGTCCCGGGTAATTACAACGGTCGTATCGGTGTGATTTGGGAGACGTGTACGGCGTGCAAGATGTGTGTGAACATCTGCCCGAACGATTGCCTTCACATGACGACCGAACTTCGTGTCGATGTACTCGACAACGCTGACGGCGAAAACGCAGGACTCGGCATGGAACTCGAAGTGGGCAAGTTTGCTGCGGTTGAAGTGCCTGAAGTGATGGCTGAACTCGACAACTTCAACCACGTCACGGCGCATACTGACGCACCGGAAGAATGGCGATTCGCCGAAGTCCTCGACCTTTCGGGCGACAATGCTACCGTTCGGTGGAATGATTCTGGAGAAGAGTCCTTGGTGGCTACCGCCGACCTTTACCCCGCTGACGATCAAATCGTCTCGGGCCGTATCGACCTTGGGCGCTGCATGTTCTGTGGTCTTTGCATGGAGTCCTGCGGCTTTACCTCCTTCTTCATGACCAA
>DUIU01000206.1 GCA_013330155.1 Candidatus Poseidonia sp.
TTGCACATGGTGTCTCGCTTTTCTTGGAGCCCAAACCATTCCAACCAATGCTCTACTTTCGCCTTCATGTCTTCGACGCCCCGCAATCGGGCAACGAATTCCAAGAACTCAGCCGGCGTGAGGAAGGAGGGCGGAGATTCCGATTCTGGCACAATCCCAATGTTCGCTTTGACCTTTTGAGGGTCAAGAACGGCGTCCACACCGAGAACTTCGATGCGTCCTTTGCTGGGACGAAGTTGCCCGGTCAGGAGTTTGATGAACGTTGATTTGCCGGCTCCGTTGGGCCCAAAGACGCCAAAAAATTCACCCGCATGGACTTCAACATTGAGTGGATGAAGGGCGATAAAGTCGCCGTATTTTTTTGCCATATCAACGGCGCTGACCATTGGTTCTTTGCCCTCAGCCATGCCTCGTTGATTCCGTTTCTGATTATCATACCTTGGTTTGTGTTCATTGAAGGCTGGCGATGACATCAAGAAGAGGGGGGCCCTCAGTGAGGCCATGAACCCCCCACAAAGTGAGGTCATGAAGGTTGAACTCCATCCAATCAGTGAGGATGAGGACGTTGGTCACATCGCTTGCATGACCATTGACCGACCGGACAAGTTGAATGCCCTAAATGCTGACGTGATGGCCTCCCTCAAAGCGGTCTGTGCTTGGATGGAAGAAGCGGATGAAGTGCGCGTGCTGGTCGTATCCGGCGCCCCACCCAACGCCCCACCCGAAGGCAAGCGAGCCAAACCTCACGCCTTTGTCGCAGGTGCAGACATAACCGAATTTGCCGGTGCGGGGAGCGAAGTCATTCGAGAACGATTCACCGATAACGCCGTTGAAGCCCTTTGGAACCTCAGCAAACCAACCATCGCCATGGTGGATGGGTTTGCCCTTGGCGGGGGATGCGAAGTGGCCTGTTCGTGCGACATTCGAGTGGCGAGTGATCGTTCAACCTTCGGCACGCCCGAAATCAACCTCGGCCTCATTCCTGGATACGGCGCCACACAGCGCTTGGAACGCTTGGTGGGCTATGGCAAAGCCCACGAGATGATCATGACCGGTGATATGGTCCCGGCCGAAGAAGCTCATCGTATCGGATTGGTCAACCATGTTGTAGCACCAGAAGAATTGGAAGCAACTGTGATGGCCATGGCTCGTCGCATCGGCAGCAAGTCAACCCATGCCCTGCGGGTTGGAAAGAAAACCGTACGTGCTGCTTTGGACGTAGGCCTGACCGAGGGTGTCGCCATTGAGGCCGAAGCCTTCGCCATGTTGTTCGACAGCGAAGACAAGGAAATCGGCGTTCATGCCTTCATGAATCGCGAAACGCCGGCTTGGAAGCACCGCTAATGGCACTACCCAATACCGGCCTTGCTTGATTTCGAGCCTGTCGGCCAAAGGTGAGGGGGCGCCATCGCCCCCCTCTTGTCCGGGAGAGTGCCCGGCCACGGTCTATTCAGAGAAACATCGTCTCAACGGTAGCGAATGTTGCGTTCTCCGAGGAACGCAACAAAGTGTCGCATGTGGCGTGCGTGCCTGCGTCGGAACCTCGGTGAGATCACCAACACAGTGTGTGCACCCGTAGCATCATCATACCCACGAGGCTCTTGTCGGAGAAGGTCCAACAACCGCTGGTTCTTCAACGCCAATTCCGTGCCTTCGCACGTGCAATGACGGAAGGTGCGTGGCTTTACCTCAGGAACAAATCCTTTGGCAGCGTGGTTTTTGCGAGCCTTTTGTCGAGCCTCCTCCGGAGAGAGGTGCTCGTTTGTCTGTTCATTGACCTTTGAGGACGGTTTTTCTTGAGAACGATTCCGTTGATTGAAGTTCTCTACTTTGCCCGTACGTCGATTGAAGCGACGTTGCTTGTTTCGTCCGATGTTTCCCTTTTTCTTATTCCAGTTACCCATAATTTCACCTGCTTTTTGCCTTTTATCTGCACAGAACCGCTCGGTGCGGACAAAGTCCGCGGCGGTTCCGCAATTAGGCTCAAACTTAGCAGGTGGTTTGGGTGTCGGGGGGCATGAGAGATTCCTCTAACATGTTACATTTGTTGCTGACCCTATATATAGTCAGCGATTGAAGTCCCAAGAGGGGATCTTCACTCTTGCATTTCTTGGCGAAGGGCATCCAAAGCGCTGCTGGCAGCAGGCAAGGGCGGAAGCGCAAGTGGTGTGCCATCAGGCGCCATCAACGGAGGGAGTTCCTTTCCATCAGGGCCGAGCAATGTTGGCAGTTCCATCTGGGGAGCTTGAGCAGGCCCAACGGATTCGAATCCAACGTCAAGCGGGAGACGAAGTTTCAGAATTCGACCTTCGTCGATGCGAACAAAGGTGGCCCCATAGACGTGACCGGGTGCAGGATGTTCGGGCTCCACCAAGACGGTGTGGCCGTGTCCTTGTGTTTGGAGAAGAGCGACCAAATCTTCTCCCGAAGCGTGGTCCTCCCACATTTGGGCGGTTGAGGCTCGAATGTCAGCCATTTGACCCATACGACGGCGTTTTATGCGCTCCCGAATGGCTTCATGGCGTTCTCTTCGGTCACGAACCGTGATTTCGATGTCAGCATCCTCTACGGATTCTGGACTCACATCAATTACAAATTCGTCGGCCACATGGACTTCTTCCAACTCAACCTCGATCACGACTTCGCCCTCGGCCTCATCGCCGGTGCTTTCCTGGGCAGAGGCTGCTTGAGCTGCTTCTACAGCGGCAATCTTCGCCAATTTTCGCTCCCTCAATGTCGCTCCATCAAGTGAAGAAGCGACCACGGGTTCGGGAAGATCGTCATCTTCATCCTCCTCCAATTCCACTTCAGGTTCGGAAGATTCCGCGGCACGGACTTTCTCCTGAGGACGAGGTTGACGTTGCTTTCGTGCGGGTTGAGGGTTTCCTCCGAGGTTGATCCAAAGGAAGGCAAGAAGGCCCATCGCCGCAACAAAACCCCACTTGGCTTGGTCGGTGAGTTGGCCGACCGTGGAAAGATAG
The DNA here is from genome assembly GCA_013330155.1 of Candidatus Poseidonia sp. Taxonomy (GTDB): domain Archaea; phylum Thermoplasmatota; class Poseidoniia; order Poseidoniales; family Poseidoniaceae; genus Poseidonia; species Poseidonia sp8339u. The sequence goes on from DUIU01000206.1 coordinate 2,982, forward strand.
AACCCCAGCACGGAGATGAACAGCACCCCAACGGTGGTCCTTGCGAATCCCATGTCCCTCGCTCCATCCAATCATCGGTTCTTTATGACGATGATGGAGGGGGTTGGTCATCGTTCAGTGCCCTGAGGCGGGAATTGACGCATCAAATCCTCAAGTGCTCTCCTGCGATGACTGAAGCGATGCTTCAACTCAACACCTACCGCTCCGAAGGTCTTCCCATGGGTGCTGACCACCCCCAAAACATCGGGCGTCAAGGACTCTCCGTCATCATCCAAATCCGCAGGAATGAAAATTGGGTCGTAACCAAATCCAGCATCACCTTGTATTTCAGAGGCGATGGAACCCTTGCATTCACCTCTTCCGAAAAGAATCCGTTCCCCGTCCCACAACGCTGCCACGGCATGAAACGAGGCTGCTCGCAGGCGCTTCGCCATAACCGGGTCGTCACTTTGTAGGTGCTCGAGAAGCCGAACCATGCCTTGATTGCCCACGGTTTCATGCACATAGGATGAGTAAACTCCGGGAAAGCCATCCAATGCCTCAACGAAAAGGCCTGCATCTTCAACCATGACCAGAGCGCCTTCGTGAGGAAGGTGTGCTAAGGCCTGTCGAAGTTTTGCCTCGGCGACCGTTTCCAAATCGGATGCTTGTGGTTCAACAATGGCCCCATCTGGCACTTCAAGGGCCTGGACAACCATGCCGATGTTCGCAAAGTGATGAGCGGCCTCGGCCAACTTGCCTTGATTGGACGTTAGAAACCAAACGGTGGAGTTCATGCTTTTTCCAAGGAAAGACGGCTAATGACCCTGCCCATGTCCCTGAGGCCCTCCATTCGTGAAAGGAGAGATTTTAGCCCGCGGTGATGTGAGCAAGGCATGCTCTCGAATTGGTTACTCGTCGCTCTTGGCGGCGCAACCGGAGCTGTTCTTCGATTCTACATCAGCGAGACGTTGCCTTCCTCATCGTTCCCTTGGGCGACATTGAGCGTCAATTTGGTCGGTTCATTCCTGCTCGGCGTCGTTGCTTCAGCGGCCCTCACACAGGTGATTTCTGAGAGCCAAGCGCTGTTGTTGGGAGTCGGTTTTTTGGGTGCCTTCACCACCATGTCAACCTTCTCTTTGGAAACCATCACCTTGGTCGAGCAGGGGCAATGGCGAACTGCGGGAATCTACGTCGCTCTGAGCAGTCTGGTTGGCCCGATACTTGCTTGGACGGGATGGAAAGGTGGCCAGGCCCTTCTGGGATGAATCACTTCAGGATAGCCAACATTCGGTTCAAGGCCAATAAAGCGCCTTCTTGAACCGATTCTGGAACCACAATTTGGTTGGGTACTTCTCCATCGACCAACCGCTCAAGCACATCCATGAGGTAGGCTGGATGAATCATGTACATGGTGGAACACGGGCAAATTTCCTCGTCAAGGCACTCGATGTGTTTGTCAGGATGTTCCTGAGCCAATCGGGCGACCATGTTGATCTCGGTGCCGACAGCGATGGCGGCACCTGCGGGTTGTTGCTCGACAAAATTACGAATGTATTGTGTCGAACCGTTAGCATCGGCGAGTTCAACGGTTTCCTTTGGGCACTCTGGATGAACCACAACCAAGCCGTCCGGGTGTTCAGTCCGAAAGTCAGAGATTTGTTGGGGGGTGAAACGCTTGTGCACTGAGCAAAATCCGTGCCACAACACAATCCGTGCCTGCTCAAGAGAACCCATAGCGCCAAAGCCAGGAGTCCAGGTCGGC
>DUIU01000072.1 GCA_013330155.1 Candidatus Poseidonia sp.
CGCCGTAAATCGTTCCGCAGTTGTTGTTGTTGCCAGAACTGCAACTACCTGGGCGAGGTCCGTTAAAGGAGTCCACTTGATTGCCGGTGTCCGAGTGATACACTCGCGCCGTGGCGCCATCAGCACCGTACCAATACATGCCGGCGATAACCTGAGAGCCATCGGAAGAAAAGGTGGTTGAGGCACACGAGGTTGAGACTGTTTTCTGCCACACCAAACTCCACGAGCCACTGACGTAGCGGTACATGTCAAAGCTGGCCGAGGAACCCTCCCATCCACCGCACATGGAGATGTAATTGCCGTCGGGCGACCATGCGACGGCGTTGACGGAGGCAGGCGGATTGGTGAAGGTCCATGTGGCCGCCCCCGTCGAGGTGTTGACAACGTAGATGTCCCCGTTTCCTGCCAAGGCGATGTGTTGCCCGTCAGGAGAGTAAGCGAGGTCATAAAACCGGTCTTCGCCGTTTGGATTGAGGGCGTACAATTCTTGGCCCGTTAAGACGTCAATCACGGTCACCTCGCCATTGGTTCCGCCGTTTCCAGACCGGCCTATGGCCACGGCGACGCGGGAACTGTCGGGTGAGAATTCAACCGCATTGACCTGGTCTCCTCCTCCAACATCAACGCTGATGCTTCCATGCAAGGAAGAGAGGTTTGAACTGTAGTAGATGTCGATGGTGTCGTCGTTGAGAGCTGCAGCGACATAATTACCGTCGGGTGAAAAATCAACCCCGTTGACATCGGTACCTGCGTTGGATGATCGAAGGTTTGTCCACGTGCTTGCGTTCCAAATTCGTACGAAACCATCCTCGGAACCCGTTACGATGAACTCACCGCTTGGCGAGTAATCCACGGCGTAGTAATCATTGCTGGAGCTGGTGGTGAACTCGTTTTGATAATTGGGATTGCCGATGGCCCATGGGTCGTTGAAGTCGGATGTTCCATCTCCATTTCGGTCCGGGCATCCATCGAGGTCAACGGTCGAATCCCCCGCTGCCCAAGGGCAATCATCAACGCTGTCAAGGACGCCATCACCGTCCGAATCAGCGGCTTGAACGGCGAGGCTGGTCACCGAAACGAGGAACAAGAAAACAAGAACGAGGGCTGCTGGTTTCCGCAAGGTGGGGGGGGATGCAGAATAAGCCATGGTTTCCGCATACTTGTCAATATAAAGGGGTTTTTGTACAAATGCTCAAACAAAATCTGATGGTAAACCCTTGACACGAAGTCTTGAACAAATGGTGAGGCTACCGATAGCCATGGCGGGAGACATACCCAAGGTCAATGTCGCTGCCAAAGACCGAGTCCTCCTTCATCTCCTCGCCAACGATGAATGGGCAGACCGGTACATGGTCCCGCCAACGATGACGCGTCCCGGAATCGCCGAGGCATGTGCACAGCACCCTCCCAACGTCAGTCGAACGATGAAGGACTTGCTCAAGGAACTGCTCGTCGAAGAGCACACTCGCGCCGTACAAGGCGATGAGCGACGGCAAAAAACATGGCAGTTGACCGAAGAAGGGCGACTGCGAGCGCGGCAACGGCAGGTTGTCTTGGACGAAACAAAGGTCCTGGTGCGAAACATGGAAGGCGATTTGTTGGAAGTGAAAGCGACTGAAGCTTCAACTCTCTTGGAAACCGACCTCACCTTGCTTCAGATATTGCTTCACGCTCAGCACGAGGGCGTGTTGACCTACGGCGATATTCGATTTGGAAGCATTCGAAAACAGGACGGGGGAGAGGTCCCCAAACCAGGTCGTTTGACACCGCTGGTTGGCGTCCACGCAACCTACGCTAACCGCCCCCCGACCACCCGTCCGGTGTACGGAAGAGACCGCGAATTGGATGCCTTGCACGGCTGGTTCGCTGACCGACATCCTTGCATGGTCGTTCATGGAATCGCTGGCATTGGGAAATCAACGCTCATCGCCCACTGGCTTCAACAACACATGGAAAACGACCCGCACCTGTCCGTTTGTTGGTACACCTGCCAACCGTGGGATCGTGCTTTAGGGCTCGCTACCAGCTTGCTGCACCGCTTTGGTATTGACGAGACCCACGACCCCTATCGCATCATCGAAACCCTTCCCCTGACACCGGGCGCCGACATGGATGTTGATGCTTGGCGGCGCCGATTGATGGCCTACATGACCGATGCGAACACCATTCGCGAGCGCTTCAAAGACAGCGCAGGAGGGCCGCCGCCGTACTGGCTCATCGTGCTTGATGACGTGCACTACATCAGCGAAAAAGCCCGCCACCTGCTCGGCTCATTGCTCCAACTTGCCCAGAAGGGGCCGCTGAGGGTGCTGTTGGTTTCACGGACTGAACTCAGCGTCTATGACCGCCGAGATGTCCACATTCGAGACACCGTCCGCGAGCTGCCCCTCAAAGGCCTCAGCCTCGAAGCCACCGAGGCTTGGCTCTCAACACTTGAAAGCAAGGACGCCCCTCCTGCAAAAGAGGTTCACGCCGCCACTGGAGGCCATCCACTCGCCATGGAACTCTTGGAATTGTACGGGCAGCCAACCCACAAAGATTGGTTGAGATTCTTGGATGAAGAAATTCTCCTGCGGCTTCCTGACAAGGAAAAGGAACTCTTAGCCACGCTTGCAGTTGCCCAATCTCCCGTGCCTTGGGAGGCGCTGGCGAAGGGCGTTGGATGGAACGGCCTTCCTCCGGAAAATCTCGTCAAACACGGCTTGCTGTTGGAACTTGAGGACGGTATGTGGTTGCATGAAGCGCTTCGAGAGCGATTGCTGCGGGACGTAGGTGAACAACAGCAGGCCCGAAAGCAGCGACTTAATTGACTTCAAAAGTCGTCCGCGGTCATGACTTCATCTATCCAAGATAGAAGCTTTGGCTTCGGCATGCTTCCAGTCTTTTGAGAGACCATAGTGCCGTTGCGGTAGATGAAGAGGGCTGGAATGCTGCGGACGCCAAGTTGGCCTGCCGTGGTGGTGTTTTGTTCCGTATCGACCTTGGCGACCAAGATTTCTCGCTCTTGGGCGACGGCTTCGAGAACAGGACCAATGGCTTTGCAGGGAGCGCACCAAGGCGCCCAAAAGTCAACGATGACCCACTCGGTTTCGTTCACCGTGTCGTTGAATTCGCTGTCGCTAACGTTCCTCACTTCGCCCATGGGTTCACCTAAACGACGGTCCGGATGAAGCATTATAGGGGTTTGGCCCATTTCCAATGGCTCCCAAAAAGGCAAGTCTCATCAAATGGCGCCTACTGGGTTGGCGTGAGGGATGACATGATCATTGCACCCAGCGTCCTTACGGCGAACCTCGCCGACCTTTCCACTGACTGCAAAGAGGCCATGGACGCAGGCCTTCCTTGGCTTCATCTTGACGTGATGGACGGCAATTTTGTTCCCAACCTCACCTTTGGCCCACCCGTGATTCGCAGCCTTCGACGCGCCCTTGGACCAGACGCCGTTTTTGATGCTCACCTGATGATTGAAAACGCTGAGAATTGCTTCCAAGACTACATTGACGCAGGATGCAATCACCTCTCAGTTCATGTTGAAGCCGTCAAACACCTCCACCGTTTGCTCGGCGCCATTCGTGAAGGCGGGGCCACGGTTGGCATTGTCTTGAATCCCGGCACACCAGTGGAAGCAGCGCTTGAGGTGCTTAGCGAAGTGGACCTTGTCCTCATCATGAGCGTGAATCCCGGTTTTGGAGGGCAATCCTTCATCCCCAACGTTGAGAGCAAGATTCGACGCTTGTCCAAAGCCATAGAGAAGCAAGTGGCCGAAGGTGGCAGAGAAGTGCAAATACAGGTCGATGGTGGCGTAAAAGCACACAACATCGCTATGCTCCGAGATTGGGGCGTTACCAACTGCGTGGTCGGTTCAGGCTTGTTCAACGACCGCGCCAGCGTAGCTGAAAACCTCGCAGAGATTCATCAAGCACTCAACTGAGGAGGGTTGCCCATCCAGATCCTCGTGGTTTCTCTGCTCTATCCCGTCCCACAAAACATGACGCGCGGCGTCTTTGTGGACGACCATGTTCGCCTGTTGAAGGAACTTGGCCACGATGTCAAAGTGGTGAACCCACTGCCCAGGATGCCGCGTTATGCCGAGGCTCGTCGTTCAACCATGAGAGGTGTCTCAAAGGCTCCACGGCGCTGGGTGAATGAAGAAGTCCCCATCTTGGTGCCGCGATTTTTTGCTCTTCCAGACCATCCGTATCCTCGGTTGACGGCCTCAAGTGTTGCTCGTCGTTGCAAATGGGTGGAAAAGCAACTCGGTGAGTGGCGGCCTGACATCGTGGTTTGCCACACCTTGTGGCCAGTCGCTCACCTCGCTCAACGGTTGTCCGAACGTTGGACATGCCCTTTGGTCGGTGTTGTCCATGGGTATGATTTCGACGTCGGTCTTGAGATGAAAGGCGTTGGTCCCGCCATCCAATCTTCGGCCGCGAGATGCGACGCCTTGGTCTGTGCTTCGGACCGACTGGCAGATATCGCAACATCTTGGCCATCACCCCCTCGGCGAGTGGAAACCATTCCTTGCATAACCGAGATACATCGAGAATGGCGACGTCCCGTTCGGCCCATGAAAAAGGCCTGGAAAAAGGAGCCGATTGACATCTTGTTCCCGGCCGATCCTCGGCGACCTGAGAAGCGGCATTTGTTGGCCCTCCAAACGGGTGAGGCGCTTGAGCAACGTGGTTGGGTGGTTGGTATCACGGTACTGCGCCAACAGCCGCGAGACATCGTTTATGACCGAATGTTGACCGCCGATGTGACCCTGGTCACTTCGAGGCGGGAGGCTGGTCCTTTGGTAGCACGAGAGTCCCTGCTTTGCGGCACACCCGTCGTGAGCGTCAACGTCGGTGAAGTCGCTCGATACCTGCCCAAAGAGTGGATTTGTGAAGACAACCCTGAGGCCCTCGCGGATGGGATTGAGGACGCTCTTCGCCAGGGTTGGAGAGAAGAAGAAGACGTGGATGAACGGTTGGCATT
>DUIU01000230.1:0-3800 GCA_013330155.1 Candidatus Poseidonia sp.
TTCAATTGAAATCTCTGAAGAGTCCCCTGGAGTGGGCCCGACGTTCTTGAATTCGGGGAAGCATTGCCGTCCTGCGACGTTGTCAAGCTCAGCGGGTGGAGCCACGTTGCCATCGCAATTGAGGTTGTGATAATCGATGAGTTTCATGTTGGCCGTGGCGAGGCGGTGCGCAAGAAGGTCGCTATGGCTATGGTACTCGTCTTCAATCTCCACAACTGGGTCAATCCACTCATCTGCATCGCTGCTTTCGTTGCTTTCATCGTCATCAAGACTCATGTAAGCCAGTGCCGAAAGAACGCTCACTGTTAGTAAACTGGCCAAAGCAATAACAATTATTTTGTCAGCCGCCCGCTCATCTTCTCGGAGCCGTCGTGTTTGCATGGGCAAGACGGTGTTAGAGTTGTATTTCAATTCAAGGGATGAACTGATTTCATGGACGAATTTATTTTATGTAGCGCGCTTGTTTAGGGCGCTCTAATGAAGCGAATCACCTCCTTGCTCGGTCTGCTGTTGTTCTCCTCAGTCGTACTCACAGGTTCGGTTCAAGCTCACTCCGCAGACACCTTCACCGTCGTCATCAAAGAAAGTGGATTAACGCCCAGTTCTTCGCAAATCGCTTACAATGATTCGGTCATTTGGCACAACACCGATTCGAGAGAGAACATCACGCATCGAATTGTGTTTGATTTTGATGGAGATGGTTTGTTCAACGGCACCGATGATTGGGATTCGGGAGAATTGGTATCAGAATGTAACTCGACCGCCGATAATTCAACGGAAAACAGCAGCCAATCCAACTGCAACATCACCTTCCTCGTGTGGTTCAACGGCACCTGGGGCGTCGGTGAATACGCCTATCAAGACATGCTCTCGGACGGCACGGTCATGAACGGAACGATCATCGTCGTTGAGGACGTTCACATTGAAAATTCGACAGCCCCCGCCATTGGTAGCTCGTTTGGCACGTTTGAGAATAACAAAGGAGACGACGGGGGAGACGATGGCAACGAAGCCGATGATGTGCGTCAGATGTTGCTTCTCATCGGTGCTGGCTCAGGATTGGGGGCTGCTGCATTGCTGGTGCTCTTGCTGATGCGCCGTTCGGAAGATGATGTCGTCAAGGGAAGCGATGAAGAAGCGTAAGTTCCTTGTTGCCCTTCTGATGTGTTCAGCGTTCGCATGCTACCCTGTGATTAGGCATCTCATCAAAGGGTGTTGAGATAGCGAAGGTCTTCCAAAAAGAGGTCGAGAACCCAATCGTTGTCGCCCCACCAGACGCGTTGGTATCCAAAGCGGTCGACCAGAATGGTTCCAGTTTCATGGTTCACGGTGTAATCGTCGGGGTGATGTCGTGCGCTGGAGTTGTTCTCATATTCTTCAATCGTGAGTCCAACACCGAAATTGATCCACACGTTCTGCAAGGCGTTCATGGAAGGGCTGTCGCTTTCGTTGCTCGATGTTGTGAGATGGGCCCATTCCGAATTCGTCCCTGTTTTCCAATCATGGAGGACCGTTACATTGTCTCTCCAGGGGTCAACGGTGATGGTCATGAAAGTGGTTTTGTTCAACTCATCCTCCGTCAGTTGCGACTTGACCCACTTCATGTTGTGCGTGACAATCGGGCAGATGTCCAAGCAGTTCGTGAACAAGAAGGCAATAGCAAGCGTGGTATTGGCGGCTTCTTCAGAGTAGGTCCAAGGCGTACCTTCGCTGGAGGTCAGTGTAAAATCCTGAACACGAACGTTGTCAAGAGGTTCCCCGTGCGGCGTCCAACGGTCAACGGATTCTGGGGAAAGGCACCCTGCAAAAAGCAAAATCATGCACATCAGCACGGGCGTTATTCGAGAAAGCATGCGTCCACCTCAAATCCGATAGGGTAAATCAATGTCCAACTGAACCAAATAAAGCCCTGTTGAGATGCAGGAAGCATAGGTAATGCCGTCGTGATGTTCGACCGCCCACAAGAACGGTACCCAACCAAAGTCGTAGAAACTCGAGTCAAGTGGGGTGCCGTCTTCTCCGTGTGGAAGGTAGTAGCCCACGGTCGCTTCTTCATGCACGGCGATTCGGTCTTCGGGATTGTCCGGGTCGACCAAGGTTTCAATGTCCACGACCCACAAGCCGGCGTGGTAGTGAGAGATGTACAAGCGTCCATCCCAACCACCACCGTGACTTTGGTCGGTGGTTTCGTCGGTTTCAAAGTAAGCGCTGTCAAGGTTGTGGGGGGAGAAGAGAAGCCACTCGTCTTCATTCGAGTGAGCTTCACAATCAGCACCATAACAATGGTCTTCTGCGTACGGTATTTCCCAGTCCCGTATCAATTTCGGTTTGAATTTGAATTGCCCGTCCTCCATCGTGTACTCCGTGGTGTCAATCAGGTACATGATGCCGACACCGACGCTCGTGCTGAGGGTTTCCACGGCTGCGGTGACCAGGTGAACGGGTTCATCGGAGTAGCCAACGTGGGACAAATCCACCATTGTTGGGAAGGGTTCAGCGTAGTGAATGTAGGAAACGCGGCCGCCGTTTTCATTGCCAGTCGGGCCGCTGTCGGGCTGTCCGTCGCCGTCCAAGTCAAGGAAATCCATCCACAATCCGACTTCCGGGGCTCGCCAACGGCACATGATGGGGTTGCCGAACCCAGTTCGACAGGTCGTGGCGTGAAGCAGGTAGGCTTCTGGAGAGTTGGTTGGGTGGGGAACATCCGTCACGTCGCCGATTCGAAGGCCAGCTTCCCAGTAGCTTCCATAGACGAACGTGCGACCAAATCGGGGGTCGTTCGGGTCCTCGCCTGGCCACGTTTGAACGGTCATATCGTGAATGTAGATCCACCCTCCCATCGTGGTCTCCCAAGCCACTTCGTATTCACCAACTTTGACGATGGTGTGGCCAAGACCTGAGGCGGGAACATTGGGGAGGTTCCGTGCTGCTGATCCTTGTAAATTGAGGTGAGCGATGGTGACGCCGCCACAGGCTTCACCGATAGCATCGTTGCAATTGTCATAATCTGGATTGGCGATGAACATGTACCATTCGCCGTCAATCATGTGCGTGTAGAGGTTGTGAGGGCCTGTTGGATGGTCAACATCGTACCACGAGTCAATCCAAACAGGGTTCGTTTTGTCCGTCACGTCGATGAGGGTGACGCTGACTTGGGCGGGGTCGCTCCACTGGCCGATGTTGGGGTCGGAGTTGCCCGGATCGACGAGCTGGTTTTGCTGGATGATGTATTCCCGCCCGTTGTATTCGAGGTACTTGACGTCCAATACCTGGGTGTTTGGGTCATTGTACACACCGGTAACAGTGGTGTTGTTTGGGTTGGTGACATCGACGATGTGCATGTCGTTCCATCCAGCAAGATAAGCATAGGTCTCGCCGTCAGGCGTGGTGGCCACTTGCACTTCGGCGTTTCCGGGCGTGGTCAAGGGATTGAAGTCGAGAAGTTCCATGTTGTCCGTGCCCAACTCGTGTTGACTGGCGTTTTTGTGGTCGTGACCCTCCTCCTGAATCAACGGGTCACCGGCTTTCATGGTCGGGTTTTCCTCGATGCTCTCTTGGACATCGTCGCCGAAAACCAGCATCGTCGCGGAAGTAAGAAAAAGAATCGTAAAGATACCAAGAAGGAGTTCCTTACCGCCCATGCTTGCCTCAACTCACCCATCCGTTTGGTCTTTATGATTTGGGCATTACGCATAATTCATGCGAAGTGGAGTGTGTGTCGCCATGATCGGCTCACTTCTTCTAGCGACGTTGTTGTCCCCAACCGTCGTGGCTCACGAACAAAAAACACTGACGGTCAT
>DUIU01000230.1:4197-4461 GCA_013330155.1 Candidatus Poseidonia sp.
ACCAACAACACCACCATGGTGGTGCGAATTGATACGAATCTTGACGGTGTGTTTAACGCGTCCGACGATTTTGATTCAGGTGAACTCGTGAATGCCTGTGAGCTCGATGAGAACGGCTCCTTGGTGGATGAAACATGTGCCGTTTCAGCAACCCATCAATTCATGCAAAACGCAACCGTGGGCACCTACCTTTTCTGGGTGCATCGAAACCACAACGGTTCGCAAACGGTGTGGAACCATTCCATCACCGTCAACAAAGACGTG
>DUIU01000018.1:0-1533 GCA_013330155.1 Candidatus Poseidonia sp.
CCCCTTCGTGTTTATCCTGCTCTTCGCTCCCCCGTCCTACTCGACACAAGCCGAGGAACCCGAGGTCGTCGAGGCCTTCGGTGACGGATTTTTGGAAGTGGTCATCGCTGATGCTTTCGACGATCTAAGGAGCCCGACGGACCTTGAATTCCATCCAGGGCGCGCCAACGAATTGTGGATCTCCAATCAAGCTACGGACAGCATGACCATCGTGTCCAACACGGGGCTTGAAAACCAGACCTCACAAAACCGTGAAGACGCCTACAGCAACCATTTCCTCGAAGAAGTGAGCGCCATCGCCTTTGGAGCCTACCACCCTGAGTTTGACTGGCAGTGGGGTTCGGCTCAAGAAACCGACAACACCTACTGCGGTCAAGGCACGCCGAACAACTTCATGGGGCCATCGCTTTGGCCTTCGTCCTTGGACCATTACGCCGTTGAAAACCAGAACAACAACCTGCTTGGAAGCCACATCGACATGAACCATGAATCGCCGTTCGGCGTCGGAATCGCCCACGACGTGGACAACGTCTACTGGTACAACGACGGACATTACGGCGAACTGGTCCGCTACGACTTCCAAGAAGACCACGATACGGGGTACGACGACCATTCCGACGCCATCGTTCAACGTTATTCAGACGTACAGCTTACTCATATCTTGGGCCTCCCGGGCCACATGGTGCTCGACAAAGATTCGGGCATCCTCTACATCGCTGACCCTGCAGCCAATCGGGTATTGTGGGTCAACACCGACGACAGCACCTACACCACCACCGACATCATGAACGATGCTTCTCGACTCGAACCACTGGCCGAATATTCCAGAATCAACGGCATTGAATGGGGTGTCCTCGCCACGGGCCTCAACCGTCCTTCCGGTATCGCCCTTGGCGACGGCGAACTCTTTGTCTCTGAATACGGCAACGGCAACATCGTCGCCTACGAATTGTCCACCAACGGGAAAGTTGGAACCTACCTCGACGAAATTCAGACCACGGCCTCTGCCATCATGGGCCTCGAAATCGGGCCAAACGGCCACCTCTACTACGTCGACCACGACCAAAACGAAGTCGTACGCATCGACCCGTTCATGGACGAAGACGGCGACGGGGTCGGCGACGATGCCGACAACTGCCCAATGGTTCCCAACGCTTCTCAATCCAACTACGACGGAGATGACGATGGAGATGCTTGCGACCAAGACGACGACAACGATGGTGTCTTGGACGCCGACGACCTGTGTCAGAAGGGAGCCCTCGATTGGCTTTCAATATCGCAAAATGATCATGACGGTGATGGGTGCAAGGACGCCATTGAAGACGCCGATGATGACAATGACGGCGTCTATGATTTCGCCGACATGTGCTCGACCGGCACGCTCGCATGGACTTCCAACGGGCAAACGGACTACGACGGTGATGGATGCTCTGACGCCGATGAAGACGTTGACGATGACAACGATGGAATCTGCGACGCTACCCAACTCGATGACCTCGGGGCCTGCATTGTTTCAACGGTGGAGGTCGACCT
>DUIU01000018.1:1889-6102 GCA_013330155.1 Candidatus Poseidonia sp.
GATGGCTGCGAGGACACCAACGAAGACACCGATGATGACAACGATGGTTTCCTAGACAGCGAAGACGCCTGTCCAATGCTAGCTGGCACAAGTTCCCAAGGAGATGTCCTCGGATGCACCGATGGGGACGGCGACGGCTACAGCGACACCACCGATGCTTTCCCCGTCGATGGAACACAATGGGCCGACCTTGACGAGGATGGCTACGGCGACAACCCGGATGGATTCCAAGGCGATGCCTGCATCATCCGGGCGGGCACTTCCACCGAAGACCGATTCGGATGCGCTGACACCGACGCCGATGGATGGTCGGACCTCAACGACGCTTTCCCAGCTATGAGCTCCCAGCATCGAGACAGCGATGACGACGGATACGGGGATGCTGCTGACGGTTTCCAACCCGACCAGTGCCCAACTGAAGCAGGGACCTCAACCCAAGACCGCTTTGGTTGCCTTGACACCGACGGTGATGGCTGGTCCGACCTCAACGATGCCCTCCCCGAAGAGTCAACCCAGCACCTAGACAGCGATGGCGACGGTTATGGCGACAACGCAGAAGGCGCACAGCCCGATGCTTGTCCCAGTGAGTACGGAACGTCCAGTGAGCAAATTTTCGGCTGCCTTGACGGCGACGCTGATGGCTGGGCGGACACTTCGGATGCCTATCCAAGCAATTCCCTCCTGTGGTCCGATGTTGACCAGGATGGCTACGCTGACCAGCAAGGGACCAATCTCTCCGACGATTGCCCCGAAGTCTATGGTCGGTCCACCGAAGACGCTCTTGGATGTCCCGACACCGACGGCGATGGTTGGTCAAATTCTGCTGATTCCTATCCTGAAGATGCCACCAAACACGAAGCAGGTGGCCTCCTTTCGATGCAGAACCTCTACATCGGATTACTCGTACTGTTCATCACCTTGTCGTTCCTTGGCGTCATGGCGCGCCGACGCAGCACCGAGACCGCCGAACCAGCACCGCTCCCCTTCGTACCGACGCAAGTCCAACCCTCTGGACCGCCGCTACCACCCGGAGGTCTTCCTCCCGGATGGACCATGGAACAATGGGCCTGGTACGGGGAAGACTACCTCAAAGGACAATGATGTCTGAAGCAAGGTCCGCTCACTCGTCTTTGGGTGGCACGGAAATGCCCCAACCCACATAGGCGGCTCCCAAGCGGTTGGCCCACACGGACAAGATCTGCCAAGCACCGGATACATTGAACGGTTCTTGGTCGATTTCGGGTTCAAGTCGAACGGAGACACCCCATGCATCACAGTCGAGCGTAGCTCTGGCGTGAAAGCGCAGTCGACCTTCTTCAAACAAGACGCGTTTGTCATGAAAGACCTCGACTAAGCGGTCTTCAAGACGGGCTCGAATGGCTTCTGGTGTTCGCTCTTTGTCATCGTTTTTGCTCATGATATCATGAGCATTTGAGGAGGTATAAACCTCTCAATCAACATCGACCCATGGGCTGTTTTCGCACGTTCCATCGTGATAGATGGAACCGTCTTGGTAGCCGGCAGAGAACCGCACTTCCTCGCATCCACCTTGACAAAAATTCTCTGGACTGGTCATGGTCAGGGTCGTGGCCCAAGATGAACCATCGTTTCCATCACCATAATTGTCCCATCCGGTTTGCCGGAAGGCAATGTTTTCCACGGTTCCATCACTGAACTTAACATCCAAACCGACCCATAGGTCTTGATCCGCTTCGTGCACTTCTGATTCCTCAAGCCAGCCTCCGCCTCCATTGACCAATTCAATGATTACCGTTAGGTTGTTTTGGCTGTCGACCACCTTGGTGTCGTAAACGTAGTCGTATCCCCCATACATTTCCTCGTAGCCTTCGCCGCATCCCGTAAGACCGCTCAGGCCGGTGCATCCGGAGAGAACGAATGTGGAAACCACCAAGAACGCGAAACCCTTGGTTTTCACCACAGGAATCATCCCCATGTTTTGTATTCCGTAAGGAACCATTCAACCGATGGCCTGAATTTCTTCGTCGTGCTTCTTGAGCAAGTTTCGCAACTTCACCTTGAACGATGGCGTCAGCATCTCATTGTCCGTGGTCCACTCCTCGGGGTCGAGGATGAGGGTGCGAGCGACTTCGTAGCCCTTCCAGTCGGGAGCGACCATGTTGTTCTTCTTCAGGTCGTCAAGCAGGAACTTCCTCACGTCGGCGCTGGCGCAAAGGGCAGCGTCGTCGCCCGAGGTATCCATGCCGGCGCCCTTGAGGGCAGTACGAAGTGCTCCCATGTTCGGGTGAGCGATGAGGAAGGTGTTCAGCATGTTTCGACCGTCGAGCACGCACTGTTCAACCAGCGGGTTGAGAGTGATGGTCTCCTCAAGGCCGGAGGGAGCGACGTACTTTCCGTTTTCAAGCTTGAACTGGGACTTGACACGACCGGTGATTGAGAGGTAGCCATCAGGCGTCAATTTACCAAGGTCACCGGTACGGAAGGTGCCGGGTTCGATGATGACTTCCTTCGTAGCTTCCTCGTTGTTCCAGTAACCCATCATGACGTTGGGTCCAGTGACCACGATTTCACCTTCGTCGGGGCGCTCTGGGTCGTCCCAGGCATCCGTGTCAATGGTGACCTTCACGCCGTTAGCGACCTTGCCGACGGTGTTGAGGCGGCTGGTGCCTGCACCAGACCAACCGTTGGCGGAGACGAGCGGGGAGGTTTCGGTCAATCCGTAGCCTTCGTAGCAGTTGAAGCCGACCATCTGGATGAAGGCTGCCACATCAGGGGAAAGTGCGGCAGCGCCGGACATACAGAAGCGAATGTTGCCACCAAATCGGGCGCGGACCTTGGACCAAACCAGTTTGTCCCACAATTTGTCAAAGAAACCGCTTGGAGGCACGGCGTCGCACTCGACACCTGCCTTGGCAATACGCTTGGCAGCGGACTTCTGAGCCTTACCAACGAAGACCTTCTTGAGGCCGGTAGCGGACTCGAATTGAGCGTTGACACGGTCGTAGAACTTGTTCCACACACGTGGCACAGCCAAGAGAACGGCCGGCTTGATCTCGATGCACTCGTCGGCAATCTTGGTCAAGTCCGAAATCAAGTTGATGTGAACGCCACAGCGAATCATCCAGTGCAGGTCAAAGGTGGAACCGAAGGAGTGAGCCCACGGCAGGAAGGCAGCGTTCTTGTCGCCGACATAGATGGTAAAGGCCGACTGCACACAGAGGATGTTGGAAAGCGTGTTCCAGTTTGAGAGCATGACACCCTTAGGGTTGCCCGTGGTACCTGAGGTGTAGATGAGGGTGTTGAGCGCAAACGGGTCGTCGGCGATTTCAAACATGTCTGCCTCACGTCCAGCAGCCACAAATTCAGTCCATGTGTGGACGGTGACGCCTTCGGGTGGGAGTTCGTTGGCAGGTTCTTCTCCGAGCAACAAAATGCCGCAGGATGGCCATCCGCTGGCTTCGCTTGGCATGTTGGCCACGAGCTTGTCAAGGACGCCGGTATCGGCGACGGCGAGAAGGGACGGAGTGGAGTCGTTGAGGATGTAAGCCCATTCCGTGCCGTGCTGATGCGTGTACATGGCGGTGTAAGCGGCACCGATGCCGTTGGCGCCGTAGGAAAGTGCGGCCCATTCCACGGAGTTGTTGAGAATCAAGGCCACACGGTCACCGGCTTTGACGCCGACAGCGGAAAGTTGCTTGCCAACGGCGGTCGCAAGGCTGCCGAATTGGTTGTAGGACATGTGCGTTCGAGGCATCCCGGGTGCTTGGATGAAACCAAAGCAATTGAGGTCGCCAAAACGGTCAACGCTGGTCATCAGCATCTGGTAAAGTGTACGCGGGTCATCGCCCTCAGGCGTCTTCCATTGGCGGTCGTTCGGCTGTCGTTCCCATGCGAGTTCAAAGGGTTCCATGTTTCACGAGTGTGACATTGAGCATTTGAACATCTCCCCGTTAGCCGATGAGGACATTTCGGACATTTTTGCGCCAATCTGCCCCGTCGTTTCGGTTGGCCAAGGGACTTGCGGGACTTGGATGCCAGCACGTGGTGATCTCCACGTCCCGCCCATCGCTCGCTTTCCCTGGTCCCTTTTTCCCAGCGTTCAACGCCAGTCGAGCGCGCTTTTCAGCGTACTTGCCAACCCCAACGATACGAGTGATGCCCATGATGTCCACGACCTCTCGCAAATGGTCGTCGCAGGCTTCCAACACCCGTTCAATCAGTGCTTTGGGCACCT
>DUIU01000017.1 GCA_013330155.1 Candidatus Poseidonia sp.
GATTTCCTGCGCAACTCAGCAATCCTGTCTTCGTGAGATAAAATCGCTGGTTCATCGTCCTTTTTCTTTCGAGGCGTATCAATCGGGACGGGTGCAGGTGCAACCTCTGGAGCAACTACATCCCCTTTTTGTTCCAGTTTCTCAATAGCTTCCCGTTGCTTCCGCTCGAGGTCGGCCTTGATGTCTGGTTTTTGTTGTTGAGGAGCTGTTGGCTCGGCAGGGGCGGTCGGTCTGCGTCCATGTTGACGCTCACGCTCATCACGGCGTCGGCGGTGCTGTTGGGACGCATCCTTTGCAAAAGGATTGAACTCGTCCTTCTTTCTTCCACCGCGTCGGCCGTTGATTGATAATGCCCCCAAAGAAAGGCGTACGACCACCCGTTAAAACCGTATGCCCCAATCTAGGTCAAGACCAAACGATTGGCGTTTGGTCTGTTCTCAAGTATTGGTCAATAGCACTGTGTTCGAGGGCAGTTGTCCTCTTTTTGAGTTCGAGCCATCCAAGAAGAGCAATCATGGTTCCGTTGTCAATGCAGTACATTCTTGGAGGTGCATGAGAAGTCCCCTCTCGGTCAGCTGACATCTCGGTGCACATGGTCCGTATGCGCTCATTACATGCCACTCCTCCACCCAAAAGCAACTCCGACTTACCCGTGTGAGCCATGGCGCGTTCGGCAACCTCCACGCATGAAGCGAAAGCGTGTTCCTGCAGAGACCAACAAACAGCATCCAATGGTGCTCCATTATCGATGAGGCGTTGTGCTGCGGTCAATAATCCAGAAAAGGCAAGATCCATGCCTCGAACAGCGTACGGCAATTGTAGACCTTCCATGTCGGGGTTGGGCTCACGTTCGAGGTATTGCGCCGCAAGTTGCTCAATCTTAGGGCCGCCGGGGAACGGTATGCCTTGATTGCGTGCAAATTTGTCGAGCATATTTCCAATCCCAATGTCAAGCGTTTCTCCGAGGACCCGGTAGCGTCCATTCAAGCGAGCAATGACTTGGGTGTTACCTCCTGAAACATACAGCAAAACAGGGTCGTCACAGCCACATTGCTGACGTCCGATTTCGATATGGGCGACACAATGATTGACACCAATAAGTGGGACATCCATTCGAGCAGCCAATCCCCGTGCCACTGCTGCACCAACGCGAAGGCATGGGCCAAGGCCAGGGCCCTGCGAATAGGCGACGGCCCCGATATCATCGTGGGTCAAATTATGTTTAGAAAGCGCCTCTATGAACAGCGATGAAGCCACATCTTTGTGGTGATCGGCTGCTTCTCTGGGATGGATTCCACCTTGGTCGGGACGAAGCGTATCGCTGGCTGCTGGATAAGGAATTCCGTTGGCATCAACCAAACCAAAGGAAAGCGTATGGGCCGTTGTCTCAATGCCCAAAGTCCATCCAGACATGGAACTCCGAGGAACCGATTGTTCTTCAACCCTCTTCCCCTCATACGGAACATGCGCACCATCTACCTGAACGCGGGAACGATGGTTCATTTTGCCGACACCGATTCAATTGATGAAAAACAATTATTTGGCCCAGGAAAGGCAATTATTGTTGAAGGTCAATCAATAGCCAATATCCTGGATTCACAAGAGGTGATTCAGGAATACACACTTCCAGAAGACACCAGTCAATTTCAACACGATGAAGTTCATGTTCACGACCTCCAAGGGCAGGCCATCGTGCCAGGATTGATCGACGGACACACGCATTTGCTATGGGCAGGCGACCGTTCAAAGGAGGTCGCATGGAGGCAAGAGGGGAAATCATATGCCCAAATCTCGGAGATGGGTGGAGGCATCGGGCATACTGTTTCACAAACGCGGAAGGCGTCAACAGACCAACTCCTCGAACTCGGCTACTTGCGATTGAGAGATGCTCTTCGCACAGGAACGACCCACCTTGAAGCCAAAACCGGGTATGGTTTGACGACAGAATCTGAATTGCGCCTCCTCGAAATCGCCGCCAAATTAAACCACATTGAGCACACGCCAACCATCGAGTCAACGTGGATGGGGGCTCACGATATACCGAAGGAAGTACACCGGGATGCATACATTGAATCACTGCATTCCGAACAACTTCCTGCTGTGCTGGAACAGGGGTTGGCTCGCTCCGTTGATGTCTTTTGTGAGCCAGGATGGTTTTCCCTTGAAGAGTCCGAAGACATTCTGCGTGCAGGCCGTCAAGGAGGACTAGCCATGCGAATGCATATCGATGAATTCAACGATGGCGGTGGCGGAGAGTTGGCTGCTGAGTTGGGAGTTGAAACTGCCGATCATGCCTATCACACGCCAATGAAAGCTCGGATCAACATGAAGGAAGCTGGCGTCAATACGGGCTTTTTGCCTGGCACGCCTTATGCCATGGGCGATTCATGGCCAGATTTGGCACCCCTCCTTGAGCACGAGATTCCTTTCACATTAGCAAGCGATTTCAATCCGAACTGTTACACACTCAGTTTACCATTCATGTGCTCATTAATGGTTCAGCGATGTGGTTTACATCCCTTGTCTGCTTTGGCTGCCGTGACGGTGAATGCAGCTCGAGCAACCCAACATCCTTCAGGTATGGTTCATGGTCAACTCATGGAAGGTGCTGTGGCAAACTTCAACATCGTCGACGGTCAGAATTGGGAATCAATGATGCTTCGACCCTCTTCCAGTCCATTTTCGGGAACGGTCCTCAATGGGCATTACATCTCACAATGAATCATATCTTGTAGTTTA
>DUIU01000131.1:0-525 GCA_013330155.1 Candidatus Poseidonia sp.
CACCGCCAACGTCCGCCTCTTTGACTTGGTCAGACCAAACCCCCAAGCCCACCAAACCCGTTTCGTCCCTTCCACAAGCTGCAGAAACGGGCCCAGTGTAGGACGAGGAGACGATCATACGTTGTGGGTACATACGGAGGACAACCAATTCAAGTCGCCGTACGGGTGTATTGGGCCGAAGATTCTCAATCCGATTTGCAGGGGTTGGCCAGTGAAGTCCGGTTTGGAGTTTCATGGCCAGAGAACATTGGGTCAATGTTCTTCAAGGTCTTCGCTGGATTTTTTCCGACGCACTCGGAAAGAGGAGGCCACCGGTTCTGGGTCATCTGCGATTTCATCGCCACCGACCAATTTGTTGACGCCAGCCTCATACCGTTCCCTGATCGACGCCTTTGGGGCCTTCCAAGGAGTGTGATGTCGGCAAACGAGGTAGACTTCCGAGGATGAGTTTCTCGAAGCTTCGGGCGAATACCTCCGAACGCTGGAGAAATGAGGACGAACGGCGGAGATCAACTCTTCAACCCC
>DUIU01000131.1:836-2802 GCA_013330155.1 Candidatus Poseidonia sp.
ATGCCCTGGAACAATTTGGTCGTGAATCCACCCCCCTTGGTAAGAAGAGGGAGTGCAAAATCAAACACATCGGCCACCAGTGTCATCGCAACCGATTGGTCCATGTCCCACTTCCCCGTAATGTCTGGTGAGATGTCTGAAACAATGACGTTGAGAAGTTCACCGTTTAATTCGGCAAGAATACGTTCCTGCGTAATGGGTTCAGTGATGTCTCCAGTCAGCAAAATAGCGCCTTCAACAGGTGCACATGGCATGAGGTCAACCCCCACGACTCGTCCTTTCGCTCCGACCAATTCAACGGCGACTTGGGCCCACCCGCCAGGATGACAGCCGACATCAAGTACGAAATCGCCCTCGCGAACAAGTTGGAACCGTTCCTGAATTTGTTTGAGTTTGAAGGCTGAACGTGCACGGTATCCACTGGCCTTGGCTTGTTTTCGCCAAGAATCTCGCTTGTGGTTTTCAACCCAGTGCTCCGCCATCAGGGTGTCCTCAAACGCCCCTCCTTGCCTCGCCCTCATGAATCCTTTTCTCCAAAAAGGCCCAAAGCAAGCAATCAAGGCGTTGAACCCTCTCGCTGGAACCAAGGAGGATGGTGTCGATGAAGGTCTCACCGTCACCGTACGTTGCTGCTCTGTTGGTTGGGCTCCTCTGTTCGTTCAGCGGTCAAGGACTTGTTGTCAATCAGGGAGAAACCTTCGAAGAAGGTGTGTCAACTTCTGGCGGTGGCAGATCGTTGCTGGTGGAGGAAATCACGGCAACATGGTGCCCAACTTGCGCCGAAATCGACCCCGAACTGGTGCAGGTCGCTGACAGCCATGGTTCCCGTATTGCAATGGTTGCTTTGCATCCAACCGATGGGGAAGATGCCTTTCAACCGGAGGCCAGCCAACATCGAATCGACCGCATTGATTCGGTTCAAGCAGGTGCATCAACCTCCACACCGACCTTTGTGGTGGAAGCCGGCCCGGCCCGGAGGGGATACGATGCATGGTCCGAGGTACAGAGGGATATCCTCAACGAGGAACTTTCTCGGCAAGCCGTCTCTGAGCTTGACATCATGGTCGAAAAAACAGAAGTGGGGTACAAAGCCAGTGTGGTTCACACCAATTTGATTCAAGCAACGGGAACTCAACTGACGCTAATGGTGCTTGAACACGGCAAATCCATGCCGCCAGATGTTGTTAATCCTGGGGGAGACCATCGAGACAGGGTGCTTGTTGGCGTGGCCGAATGTTCCTTGGACAACCACACCATCACCACGCAACTCGGCCTCCTCTCCACTTCGGTCGGCACATCATGCCTGGATTCCTTTGCCGTTGAGTTCGATGACCTTCGGTCTTGGAGTGTGGTCTTGATTCATGAATCAACCCAAGAAGAACTTGATGCAGGTGGCCGTTCAACCTCCTACGGAGCCGTTGAGATGGCCTACCGAGACCGGGCTGAATCCCAGCCTGATTCAGGATGGTTGGGGCCCATTATCCTGATTGGATGCGTTGCTTTAGGCCTTGCATCAATTGTTCGGAAAAAGTAATATTTTCTAAAAATTCCGTCGGAGGGCGGCTGTTTTCCGGAACTTTGACGACATAATCCGGAAATGAGACTCACCGGAAGGGGAAGATTTGATAAACCGTAAGGCCAATGTAATATCATGACAAAAACATGGGAAGACGTCGCATGGGAGACAAAAGCACCCCGAAAGGAGTGGGTTGTCGAATACTATGCCAAGGTGGGTGAGGAAAGCACGCATCACCTGACGGTGCTGCACGGAGAGGACATGGAAGATATCCAGCGGTTACTCATGCAAGAACTCCGGGCGACCTACAGGGAAGCACAAGAAATTGAAGTCACCGTGATTCGGATGGAAGAAATTGAAACCGAACCCAACATTGCGATGTTCATGGGCGCTTTCACCCCTTGATCACGCTTTTTCTCGGTAGACCAGTTCGATGTATTGCTTGTCCTC
>DUIU01000131.1:3189-4785 GCA_013330155.1 Candidatus Poseidonia sp.
CATCGTAGCTGTAAGTGTTGAGGAACATCAGGAACTCATGGTTCTCATCGACACGGTGGTCATCGAATCCAGTTTCATCCATGTGTTTTCCCCAGATGTCGAAGAAGGCTTCCAGCGGAGCTTCTATCCCAGTCTCCTTGAACTCAACGTGGATTTTACCCGAGGTGTCATGGGTGTGAAGCGGACGCATGGTGCAGCCAGGGTCATTGAGGCCAACGTTCCCTGGGACCTCGATGTTTTCTCCAAGAACAGAAATGACAACCAAGGGGTGATAGTGCTCTGCAAGACCGCTGTGGCCACCGACGCATTCATCCGCCAACGCATGACGCTCATCGGCCGTATTGAACGGAGGAGAACCATCACTTTGGCCCAAGAGGAACGCAAGGCCTGAGAGCGCAGCGACCGTGATAACGAGCCAGAGGACCGATTCCTTGTTCACGTGGTTCACTCCTTTTTCATGTTGAAATCATAGGATTCATCGTCGTTCCAGAGCCCTTCTTCGTGCAGTTTCCCTGCCCTCCAAAAGCCAAACAGGCTGATCACGTTGGCGATGTGCGCCATGGTGCAGAATTGACAAATTTTCCCCATACGAACTTCGTAAGAAACAAGCAGAGCGATGACCAAAATTCCGCCTCCAGTCATAAATTTGCCATACTTAAGGTAAGATTCAGCCCAAAGTGCGTCGGGCTCTTTGCTCACCGAATTCGTGATGAACAGAAGAGCGCCAAAGGCAAACATTCCGATGAGACCCCACGAGACTCCAAAAATGGGGTCCACGTTGTATTGAGCATTGCCAAGAACATCATCACAGGAGAAGACGGTCGCACTGGAACACACGTTCCCGCCCTCACTGATTTTGAACGTGATCCAGGTGGTATGGACCGAGACCACGAATCCGGTGAGGGCAACGAAGTTCATTCCCATCATGTGGCGGCCCCGAGAGAAACTTGCCCGAGGATTCAATCCCGACAATGTTTCAGCCAACCCATCGCCCATTTTTGTCATCAAGGATAGCCCAAAGACAAGAGGGACGATGTAAGCGATAAGAAACACGTTTTGGTCAACCATGTTTAGACCTCCGGAGTGAGCCGCATAATGGCTTCAAAAATGGTTTCTTGGGTGTTTTCCGTCGAAACCCAAGCGACGATTCCATCGGGTTGAATCAGGAAATAGGCGGGCGTGCCCGGAACCTTCCATTCCTTCATGTTGTCTTGGTCAATGTCGTCGATGTAAATGAAATTGTGAGGGGAGCCATCTCGGTTGGCGCATGACTGACCAGCGCAGGATTCTTCACCGGATTTGTCTCGGAATGCTTCAATTTCAGAACGGCTGGTTTCATGACCTTGAATGTCCAATTGCGTTGCACTTGCAAAGAAGTTGACGATGGGGCCATCCCATGGTCCCACACCCGGATGACTGGAATGGGATTGAATCTGTTTCATGAAATAATTTGCATCCTTACCAATCTCACCGGCTGAACGGACACAATAGGGGCAATCGGTATCCATGAATTCAATGGCCATCCACTGTCCGTCAACATCCCCCACCGTCCAATTGGTGGTCAGATAATCGCTCATCTCAAAATTGGACCAGCCG
>DUIU01000131.1:5039-6006 GCA_013330155.1 Candidatus Poseidonia sp.
GTCCAATTGGTGGTCAAGTAATCGCTCATCTCAAAATTAGACCAGCCGCTGCCGTTGTAGGCCATGCCTGTGAGGTCAGGGGCGCGGTCACCCTCCTGCGTGCCGGTGCGAATCGGGTCGGTAGTGAAGGCAAGGAACATCATGGCGGCAAAGAAAAGGGCCGCCACTTTGATGGCCGTATCGGTTCGTACATCTGCTTCAGTGTCGTGTTTCATGCGGTTCACTCCAGTCCAATTTCCTCAAGAAGATGAGTTGCGGTGTGGCGAATGGCCTCGTCGCTGTTCATCGTGACATCAAATCCAGATTTGAGCATTTTTTCAATGCCGAGCCTTGCTCTTGGGATGTCTCCCGCCCAACCTCGGTCCCCACCAGTGTATTCGATCGTCGCGTTGTTGCAACCGGTCACATCAATGACAATTTCAGCAATGCGACGTACCGATGCGGTGTCGTGGCTACCAAGGTTGTAGAGATTCAAAGGCTCTTTTGCCTGCTCCATCACGTGAAGAATACCGTCAACGCAATCTCCAACCTCCATGTAGGATTTTTCTTGAAGGCCATTTCCGAGAACCTCCAATCTGGAAGGGTCTTTTTTGAGTTTGTGAATGAAGTCAAAAATGACACCATGAGTCCCTCGCGCACCAATGATGTTAGCGAATCTGAAAATCCAAGCCTGCATTCCAAAGGTACCCACCCAGCTGCTGATGAGTCCTTCACCGGCTTGTTTGCTCGCACCGTAAAGGGAAATAGGCATGCATGGGCCATGTGATTCTGGCGTTGGCAGCGGTGCATCTTCACCGTAGACCACCGAACTCGAGGCGAAGGCGATGTTTTTCACACCGTTAACGCGCATGGCCTCAAGAATGTTGTAGGTCGCGACCGTGCCTTGTTTGAGATCGGTATCGGTGATGCGAGTGCCAAGACGAATGTCCGGGTTTGCAGCGAGATGAAAAACGCAGTCAATGTCCAT
>DUIU01000222.1 GCA_013330155.1 Candidatus Poseidonia sp.
ATGCTCGTTCATGGAAGGAGCAGATGTGTCAGTTAACAAAGACCAGCGTGTACGAGGCTATTGCGCGTACGATTGGGGTAAGAGTGCCTTTGAAACCTCGGTCACCACGGCGATTTTCCCCGCTTGGTTCGCCTATCTCTTCGCAGAGGCAAACGGTATTTCCGCCAAAATACTCGGAAGCGAATGGACAGCAGACGCCATGTATTCGGCTGCCGTGATGATCGGCGCCCTTCTCGTGGCCATTTGTGCACCTTCGCTCGGTGTTATTGCCGACCGTCGAATGATCAAGATCTGGTGGTTGAAGATTCTCACCTGGCTTGGTGCGGTCTCCTGTGTCTTGTTGGCCCTCTCGCCCTACCTTGGCGTGTCGATGGGTTGGATATGGGCCCTGATTATGTTCATGATGGCCAACGTCGGTCTTAACGGAGCAGGTGTGTTTTACAATGCCCTTCTTCCTCACATGGGTGATGACTCGGAAATGGACTCCATCTCCAACAAGGCCTTCGCTGCTGGCTACCTTGGTGGTGGTTTACTCCTCGTTGTTCACCTTGCTCTGGTGATTGGCCTTGAAGGCCAAAGTTGGGTGATTCCCTTTGCCATGGCCACCTCGGGTATCTGGTGGCTTGGCTTTGCTCAGATGACCTTCCGCATGGTTCCTGAACCTCACATTGAGAACGAGATGGAACCCATGGGCGTGGTTGACTCGACCAAGATGGCTCTGGGTGAAGTGAAAGCTACGCTTTCGGACATCAAGAGTTTCCGTACGTTGTTCTTCTACATGCTCGCTTACTTCTGTTTCATCGATGGTATCAACTCGGTGACCGCCCTTGCCGGTGTGTTTGGAATCGTTGTCCTCGGTTTGACCACCACCGGTTTGATTTTGACCATTCTCATCATTCAATTCGTAGCTGCACCAGCAGCGATTGGATTCACCAAACTCGCTGACAAATGGGGTACCAAGAAAGCGCTTCAATTTTCGTTGGTGTGCTGGTGTTTCGTGATTGTCGGTGCCCTTTCCTTTGCACCGCTTGAGCTTGAAAACCACGAAGAATACGACGTTCAATATTCGTGGGACGAAGGGAACAGCACCTACACGGCGATCGCCCGTGAGGGAGTCAATCCGATTGCAGCGCTTCCCGATGACGATGAGCAACAGTGGGCGCTCACGTACGAAGAAGCGTTGCCTGTCCAGAAAAACGCGGACTACAAATTGGGTTATGCGGTCGAATGGGCCTTTGATGACGAGGGCAAATCAATTCCAGTTGTGGTCAATTTGAATGCTACTTCACTGGCCTCTCTCGAGGCGACCATGGATGAATCCCGTTTCTCTTACAGCATTGAAGGAGGAGAATTGGGCAACAACACTGGACTTGGCGTTAACCACCCAACCAGCCTTGGCGATGGCCTCTTGGACTTCATTCCTGAGACCGCACGAAACCTCGTCTGGGCTCCATTGGGCATGACGGTCTTCTTCCAATTCCTTTTGTTGGGTGTCTTTGCAGGAGCGCTGCTTGGTGGTTCTCAAGGCCTCGCCCGTTCGATGTTTGGCCAGATGGTCCCTGAAACCCGCTCGGCTGAATTCTTTGGCTTCTTTGGCTTCTTTGGAAAAGTTGCTGCGCTTCTTGGCCCGTTGATCTATTCGGTCATGACGGTTTGGTTTGACTCTCGTGTGGGTATTTTCGCCATCTCGCTGTTGATCGTCGCCGGTGCCATCCTGCTCCGTAAGGTGGACGTTGAAGACGGAATCGCTGTTGCTCGTGCTGAAGATGAGCGCAACCGGCAAATGGATGCGACCACGGCTTGAGCATCGCAACCGTCATGAAGTGGCTCCGCAACCCCCAGTGCGTACGCTGTTGCGTCGCGGGTGATTTCCATGGCAAAGTCGGACGCTCCAGAGCAAAAAACTGTCTCAAAATCGGCTTACCGTCAACCGGTCACGCCCGAGGGTCTCAAAGCCATCGAGGCTGGAACGCTGACCTGGCTTGACGATGAGATGTACAATAACCTCAACACCGGGGTTTTGGAGCAGTATCTTGAGGAAAAGAACCTCGAGGAATCTTTTGAGGTATCCCACTGGAACACGCCAAAGGTGTTGATTGGCATCGGAATCGGTGCCGTGTTTTCAGGTGTTACCGCTTACATTGGGCTCAAACTTGGGTTGGCCATCTCTGCAGCATGGTACATCGCCTATCTGTTGGGAATGGCTCTGAAGTGGTCGCCATCCGAAGTCAACATCGCCACTTCGGCGACCACTGGTGCAACCCACGCTTCCACCGGGTTCATTTTCACGTTCCCTGCCATTTTCCTTTTGGCCAGCCAACCAGCCTATGCGTTAGCCGATGGCCCACTTGTTACGTTAGAAGATGGTGAAGCCTTCACGCTGGCGTTCATCGGCATCGTTGCTTCGATGTTTGCCGGTTTCCTCGGTGTCATGTACTTCATCATCTTCAGACGTGTATGGTTGGTCGAAGACCCACTTCCGCTCCCTGGGTTTGAAGCGACCCTGAAGATGTTGGACATCTCTTCAGATGTCAGCACAGGTGCGGTAGAGCACGCTCGTGATTCGCTGAAAACCATCGGGTTGTGGACGGTTGTCACCATGGTCGGGTTGTTCTTGGTTGAATACCCGCTCATTTGGGCCAATGACCGAAAAGTGGCCCTCCTTGATTACATCGCTGAGTCCCTTCATTACGGCGATGTTGGCCTCGCTACCTTCTATTCGAATGGAAAGATCCACCAACCTTCCGGAACCGCTGACGGTATTTCATTGGGATACACGCACTGGTCGGAGGAAACGGCCTGGAATCCATTTTCCTACACCTACATTGGTGTTGCTCTCACCCCTTCCATGTTTGCCATCGGTTGGTTCATGAAAGCCCGTGTGGCCTTTTTGGTGAACCTTGGAACCTTGGTCGGCTGGCTCTTCCTTGTTCCCTTGGCCGTTGGATTGAACGTTCCTGTCTACGAGGCGCAATTGGGTGCATCGGTCCCGGTTCAAGACTACCACGCCACCATGAACGCCTTCAACCCGGTCAAATACCCAAGTTCAACGGGTGCGGCCCAAATGGTCATTTTCGCTAAAACGGTTCGAACGATTGCCATCGGCGCCATCGTTGGTGGCGGTATGTTCGGTCTCGCCAAGATGTGGCGCACCTTTGCCAACATCTTCACCGACATCGGCTCTGCCTTCAAGGGCGATGGAAGCCAAGAATACATGGA
>DUIU01000165.1 GCA_013330155.1 Candidatus Poseidonia sp.
TTCGTGATTTCATCGGCCTCTGGCGAGCCACGGCGGAGGAAAAGGACCACACCGGCGACGACGAGCACCAACGAGAAACCGCCACCAACCATGAGGCGTTGCTGGCTCGCTGCTTCTTCGGCTTCTTCAGCTTCCTTGGCTTCAAGCACCGCCTGCTGGTTGTCGCCCATGCCATCGCCGTCGGAATCAAGCGTTTCCGTAGCGTCTTCTGGGAAAGCGTCAGCGTTGTCGCCGACACCATCGCCGTCGCTGTCCGCCCATTCAGCCGAATCCTGTGGGAAGACATCGCCGTTGGTGCCGTTGAGGTTATCGCCGTACCCGTCGTTATCGCTGTCCATCCATTGCGTTGCGTCGTTGGGGAACAGATCCGGGTTGTTTCCTTGGGGGCTGTCGCCAAATCCATCGCCGTCGCTGTCGAGGTTTTGGGTGGCGTCCTCGGGGAAGTCGTCGCTGTTGTCACCCACTTCGTCTCCGTCGGTGTCAACGGTCTCACTCGCATCGGTAGGGAAGGCGTCAGCGTTGTCGCCGACACCATCACCGTCGGAATCCAAGGTTTCGTTGGCGTCGTTTGGGAAGACGTCGGCGTTGTCTCCAACCCCATCGTTGTCGGAGTCAAGCGTCTCCGCAGGGTCTTCTGGGGCCCAATCGGCGTTGTCGCCAACGCCATCACCGTCGCTGTCCTCGGTTTCCAAGGGGTCGTTGGGGAAGACATCGGCGTTATCACCCACGCCGTCTCCATCGCTGTCCGCCCATTCGTAGGGGTCGCTTGGGAAGGCATCAGGGGCATTGCCAGACGCGTTGTCACCGTAGCCATCGCCATCGGCGTCCGTGGTTTGTGAAGGGTCGCTGTCGAAGGCGTCAGCGTTGTTCCCTACGCCGTCGTTATCGCTATCGGTTGTCTCAAAGGGGTCATTGGGAAAGACATCGGCGTTATCGCCCACACCGTCTCCGTCCGTGTCCACGGTCTCTGTGGGGTCGTTGGGGAAGACATCGGCATTATCGCCCACGCCGTCGCCATCCGTGTCAGCCCACTCGTTGGCGTCGTTGGGGAAGGCGTCGGGGTTGTTACCGGATGCGTTGTCGCCATAGCCATCGCCATCTTGGTCGGTGGTTTGGGTCGCATCGTCATCAAAGGCGTCGGCGTTATCACCTACGCCGTCGCTGTCGGCGTCTGCCCATTCGTTCTCGTCATTGGGAAAGGCGTCGCTTTGGTCGCCGTAGCCGTCGCCGTCAGCATCGTAATCGATGATCTCAACGGTGTTGGTCGAGGTAATCTTGCTTCCATAATCCGTTCCGTCGCTTGGGGTGACGGTCATGCTCCAGAATTCTCCAATGCTGGTAGCACTTTGTGGGAGGGTGGTCAAATCGTTGTGTTGTGTGATGGTTGTACTGCCTTGGAGCCATCGGATTTGAGTTCCCGATTCGGCGTCGCCATCCGGGTCGTTGTAGTCGTAAATGGCGTACAAATTCTCGTCGTAATACGCTGTTGTTATGGCCGAACCGGTACCGGTTAACTGGTTGCTGATGTGAACGTTGGAAGCCGTTGGGGCGGAGTTTGTGGGACCCGGTTCAGGCACGGTGATGGACGATGTTGTCCAGGCATCACCGGAATTGGCACTGTTTCCGTTCACCGTCATCACGGCGATGTCCACGTTCACGGTTCCGCTTCCGCTGGCGGGAGCCGTCCAGTCAAACGACCACGAACGGTAGGAATTGGTGGTGTGGGTGGCGGATTGGCCTGAACTGTCGACCTTGACCGCCATGATGCCCATGCCGGGGGTGGACAGGGTGCCTTTGTCCACCAGGACATTGAAACCACCGTTTGTACCCGACACGCCTCCCGTGACGGAGATTTGGATGGTGTAGCTTTGTTGCCCGGTGTAGGTGGTCGGGAAATTTTGGCTGATGGTGGGGGCGGTTCCGCTGTAGTGGCAGGTGCAACCATTGCTTGCTTGGTTGTGAATCCCGCTTGAATAGCCCTCCATGGTCGGAAGGGCAAGGGTCATGAAGGCTGCAAGGAGGATGAGAAAACTTCGTGTCGCGAGGTTCATGGTTGGCTCGCCATGTTATTTTGTTATAACAAAACTGGTCAGCGGTTCCGACACGGGGCCACATGTTGGCTTCGGTCTGCTGCCGCGGCGCGATTAAATAGGGGAGTTTGGTCGGGAGGCTTACCTACGTTTGTGAGGAAGGAGTCAATACAATGCCGAAGCCATGGACCTCAAAGCTCATCATCAAAGCCTTGGGAGTTCAGAAGTGCAACGGCAGTATGGACGCCGCCGTCGAGGACCTGCCCCTCGAAAAGGCCATGGAAGTGGCCCGTGAGAAAGCAGGCCTCGGACACTTGACCGGTGCCGACCTAAAGGCGCAGACTCGTGAGGTCATTGGGACCTGCGTGTCAATGCGTGTGAAGGTCGATGGTCATTGGGCAAATGAAGCCCTCGAAATCATTGCAAAAGGAGAATGGGACGAGCGCTTTAATTGAACACTCACGAACCGCGGAAGAGGCTTCGGCCTCGCCGACCGCAGAGGTGAATTAACATGGAAGAAAAAATCAGTGAAGCCATCAAGGCCGCTATCGAAGCGGCTCCTGAGCGAAAGTTTGTCGAATCCGTGGACATCTCGTTCACCATTAAGGACGTTGACTTGAAGAACCCAACCAACCGTATCAAGGAAGAGATCCGTCTTCCTTCTGGCCGAGGCCGGGAACTCAAAGTCGCTATGTTCGCTGCAGGCGAAGCTGCCACCAAGGCCAAGGCTGCAGGACTGGCTGTTTTCTCCCCACAAGACATCGAAGACTTCGGTGGAAAGAAGGGGCGAGCCAAGAAGGTCGCTAACCAATACGATTTCTTCCTCTCTGAAGTCCCTCACATGGGTCTCATCGGTCGCTACCTCGGTGTCGTTCTCGGTCCACGTGGCAAGATGCCTCGTCCTGTTCCACCCACCCTTGACCCTGCCGTTCTTGCGGCTGGTCTTGCCAGCACCGTGGTCGTCAAGTCTGGCGACCGAATGACCTTCCACGTTTCCTTTGGAACGGTCAAGCAATCCCATGATGAACTTCTGGCCAACGCCATGGAAGTGTACAACCGTGTTACCAACAAACTTGAGCGTGGCATTGGCAACGTTCGTTCCATGTTCATCAAGACCTCAATGGGTCCATCACAACGTATCGAGGTGATCAATTGATTCCAAAGGTCGTTTCCTGGAAGAAGGACACCGTTTCCGACCTCCACTCCCTCTTGACGAGCGGCGAAACCCTCGCCGTCATCGACATCCACGGTGTGCCGGCTTCCGCTATGTTCGGTATGCGTGCTGAACTTCGTTCCACAATGAAGATTCAAGTGGCCAAGAAGCGCTTGATGAAGATTGCATGGGAGCGCGCTGGCTACGATTTCGCTGACTTGGAGAACCTCTACGCATCAGCCGTTCAGCCAGCCCTCGTCTCGTCTTCAGACCTCAACTCGTTTGAGATGTTCACCGAACTCAAGAAGACCGAAGCCGGTCGTGCCGCCAAACCTGGCGACATCGCTCCTCACCAAATCGTGGTTGAGAAGCAAGACACCGGCATGCCACCCGGCCCCATCGTTGGTGACTTGAACTCCGTCGGCATTCCTGCAAAGATCATGGGCGGTAGCGTCCAGATTCAGAAGCGCACCGTCATCCTCGAAGAGGGTGAGGTGTTTGAAGGCGAACTCGGTATGATGCTTTCCAAGATTGGCATCAACCCCATGGTCACAGGCCTCCGCCTTTGTGGAACCCTCGAAGGTGGTACGCTCTTTGAACCGTCCACCCTCGACATCGACTACGAGCAATTCGAACAAGACTTGATCGGTATGGCAGCAGGCGCCTTCAACCTCGCTTGCAACATCACGTGGTTCACCACGCAAACCATGCCTACCCTTCTTGCTAAGGCCAGCGGAGAAGCGCTGGCTGTTGCATTGGAAGCAGCGATCGCTACGGCGGATACGCTGCCACACCTGGTGGCTCGAGCCCACGCCAGCGCCCTTGGCGTTGCCGGCAAGCTGAGCCCCGACGCACTCGACGACGAACTGGCTGCCATGATGGGCGCCGCTGCATCCGCAGCCGCCTCCGCAGCCGCCGTTGACACGAGCGCTTCTGAAGCCCCAGCCGAGGCTGAAGAAGAGGAAGAAGAGGAAGAAGAGGCCGGATTTGACGGCCTTGGAAGCCTGTTCGGCTGAACAAAAACAAAAACACTGAGGTGAAAAAACATGGAATACGTATACGCTGCTATGCTGTTGCACGCTGCTGAAAAAGAGATTGATGAGAAGTCGGTAAAGGCTGTCCTGAAGGGCGCTGGCGTCGACGCTGACGCTGCTCGAGTGAAGGCCCTGGTGGCCTCCCTCGCCGGAGTCGACATCGCTGATGCCATGACCCAAGCCGTTGCTGCACCCGCTGCAGCTGCTGCCCCTGCCGCCGCTGGCGGTGCTGACGCCCCTGCCCCTGTTGAAGAGGAAGAGGAAGAAGAAGAGGAAGCAGGCTTCGACGGTCTTGGCTCGCTCTTTGGTTGAGCAAGGTCCGATCGCTGCCGATTCGCACGCCGGTTCGACCGGTTTTCGTGTGAGCGCGGCTCGTCCATCGGTCTTTGTCCACGGGAATACCTCGCCCTTTTGGGCGATGGCCGTGAAAGCGCCGCAATCGCACGCACGAATTCTCCAAAAGCACTGAGCGAAAGCCAGGTCATGAAAGGGTTCATCCCTTGACCACTCCTCGAACGTTCATGGTCAGGAAAGCAACGCTCGACCTTGAGGTCAGCGTTTCAAGCATCCAGGCCATTCGATTGTTTCGCGAGCTTGCCGAAGAAGCGGGATGGTCACTTCAACGCCATGAGGGCTCTCGCCTCGTGGATCGTTTTGCCATCATCATGCCGATGGCTCAATCGGCTCGCACCCTTGGACTCAAGGTGCTCGATGGGCCCATGCGCGGCATGGAATTGACGTGCTGGTCAGAAACTCGCGGCTCATCGGGAGCGGTCAACATCGCCTCGTGGTTGGTCCCCGGCGGGCCGGAAGAACCGCTCTTCAGAACCCTGGTCCACCACTGGGTCGTTCGAATGGACCGCTGTCCATGGCGCTGGTCCTTCGGTGAGCGTTCCAAGGTTGGCTACCTGTTGCCCGTTTGGAGGCAATCACGCCGGCGTTTTTCCAAGCTCGGGTTCAACACGAAAAAATCCGGTTGGCCGGTTGAACTTCAGGGTCATTGGCCATTGGAACGCCTGTCAGACATGGCTTCCAACGAAGAAGAGGAGTGATGCTCAACGCCTCCCCCCTAAAGGGGGAGGCGCTTTTTTTATCGGGTGGGGCTTTATATCCGTACCACAGGAGGGTTAATTCCCAAGGTGGCGTCATGCTGAACAATCCACAACAACGGAAGGCGCTGGTCCTCTCGTTGTTGATGGTGATGCTGGCACAAACGGCCTACGTCGAATCCTACCGTGGATGGACGCTTTCGGACGAAGCAAATCCTGCTTATTTGAACGCAGCTTGCGACAGCACCACCCGTGCCTCCGGAACACCGATTTACGTTGATGCCTCCCAAGGCTCGGACGACTGGGACGGCACGTGGTCCTGTCCAAAAGCCACCCTTTCCGATGCTCTGAACGATTCCTCGTCCAACGATGAAATCATCCTTGCATCCGGTCTGTACCACGAAAACGTCACCGTGAACGGCAAAGACAACCTCGTGATTCGAGCGGCCGATGGCGCCAGTGTGGTCTTCGACGGAACCAAAAGCATCGCTGACGACCTCAACGTTTCTTGGGGCACAGCTGACGGAAACGGCGTTCAGGAAACAACGCTACCGGTTGACGGTTGGCAGTTGTTTTTGTCTTACGAAGAACAGGTGCCTGCTCGCTGGCCAAACGCCCAATTCTCCGATGAGACGGTGTTCAATCGCTCCTATTGGGCCGAGGGTACGCTCACGGGTTCTAACAGCGCCTACACCCAAGGCTGGTTGACGGACGCCGGGCCTGAATCCGGCGTTCACACCGGTCTGAACGAGACCATCAATGCTACCGGGCTTGACCCCGTGGGCGCCATTGCGGTCATGAACCTCGGGTCGTTTCGCAGCAACAGCCGAATCATCACGGACTGGAACGCCAGCAATGGAACGTTTGCCTACGATGGAAGCGGCGTCGGCTGGAAGAACAAGCACCATGCTTACTTCCTCGAAGGCAAGCAGGAACTCATCGACCAAGACGGCGAGTGGTGGTTCAACAACACGAACAACCGGCTGTATTACAAGACGCCATCAGGTCAAGATGCCAACGATTTGGACCTCCGAGTGAAGGTGCAACCCTTCGCCATCTCCGTTGAAAACTCGGACGGCGTGACCGTTCAGGGCATCGATTTCTTTGGAACAACCGTGAACTTCAACGAGTGCGACGGGTGTTCGTTCACCAACGCCACCCTCGAGTATCCAAGCACCTCAAAGCGTGGCTTGGGCATTGCCGGTGAATCCGAAGACGACCGATGGATGACTCGCTTCTACCGAAGCACCAACAGCTTCGTCGATAACATTTCCATCACCAACACCGACGGGGGCGCCATTGAATTCCAAGGCTCAGCCGGGCAATCGCACAACAACACGGTGAACAATTCTTACTTCCACGCCATCGACTGGTCAGCGGCCGACCAAAAGGGCCTGATGACCACGATTTACGAAGGTGGCCGGGACATGTACTTCACCAACAACACCGTTCACTTGACCGG
>DUIU01000123.1:0-1228 GCA_013330155.1 Candidatus Poseidonia sp.
GAGGTGGTTCGGATGTAGAATTCGGGGTCGTCAAGCTCAGGGTGGCCAGGGAAATAGTTGGCGTAATCCACGCTCTTGTGGTTGTTCAAGCGCTCTCGTAGCACTTGGAGGGCAGTGTGGCTTTCGCCAATGATGCGAAGTCGCAACTCGTTTTTTTCTTTCAAAAGGACCGTGACCGCCATGATAACCGACCTTGCGACCTTCCTTCTTGTTTTGAACCTTCTCCTTGGGCGGTACCTTTTCGCTGGCACGGAGAGGTGTGGGATTGACCACATTTGCACCTGTTTGTTTTTATGCTCCATGGGCAACGCATCACCATGGAAAAGGCGGACCTTGAGGAACGCCTTGCCAAAGCCGCCCCTGTCTTTGAACGCAGTGCCCCTCTCATTGTCGGTTTATTCACCATCATCACGTTGGTTTTGGCGGGAAATTTGTACGTCTCTCCACCAACCTTCCAAACCGACCTCAATGACTTCTCTCCAGAAACAGACGCTTCGGATGCCCATGACCGGATTCATGCTCACTTTCCCAATGAGATGCGACCGCTTTTCGTCCACGTCACGATGGATGATGGCTCCAACGTATTGAGCTTGGATGCGCTCAAAGCGATGCAGGAGGATTTAACCCACTTCAAAGAAGAATCTGACAAGCGTGAATCCTTGGTTCAAGTCTGGACCACAGCCCCCGGGATTTTGCAGTTGGCGCTGGATGAGGAAGGCAACGGTGAACCTTTGTCCGATTTCGGTGGCTGGTCCGATGTTCTGGATGTTCTGTTTGACGAGAACGAAACCTGTGGATTAACCGCTGATGATCAACTTCTTTCTGCGGCGACCTATGCTTCGTCGGCTCTGCTTCACAATGATTTGGACTACGAACCTGTTTGCGTCTACCTCGACGACGGGACGGGTTCGGTTGCTCCGACCGCTTCGTCAACCCTATGGGTGCTCGAAGTGGACCCTAATCTTGAGGAAACACCCCGCAGAGTGCTTCAGGACCAATTGCGAGAAGTATTCTCGGAACGTTCCTCCACCTCCCTCCTCACTTACGAGGTCATTTCCAATGACCTCCTCGCTCACGACATCGACGAGGGCACGTTTGACAACCTTCTCCTGCTGGTTCTGCTGGCGTTTGCCGTGGTCGTGGTCATGCTCTCGGTCGCCTTCCGTTCCCTCTCAAGCGTCGCTTTTCCACTCGTAGGGTTGACCAGTGCTCTGATTTGGACCTACGG
>DUIU01000123.1:1608-7566 GCA_013330155.1 Candidatus Poseidonia sp.
CTGCAACGCTCTCAACGTTCGTTCCGTGATGAGTTCCCCAGCGCTTCTGAATCTTGGCTGAGGGCTTGCGGCCACCTTTCGATGCCTCTCTCACTGGCGGTGGTAACCACGGTTGCAGCCTTCATGGCCAACGTGATTTCTCCCCTGCCGCCATTGGCCGTGCTCGGCTATGCGCTTTCCCTCGGTGTGGTCTCTGCGTTCATCTCCTCAACGGTGTTTGTCGGTGCATTGCATGTGGTGTTCTCAAAAGAATCCAAGGTTGAACACCGTCCACCTCTTCGGTTCCCTGCGCTTTCCCAACATATCGTAAATGTCCAGAAAAAGCAGCAGGTCGGTGTCATCTTGGTAACCGTCCTGATCTCGGGTCTTGCCATTTACGGAGCAGCTTCTCTCGAAACCGATTTCGACCTTGCTGACTTTGTCAACGAAGACATGGAAATCATGGGTGTTCGAGATGATTTAACGTCGAGTTATGAGAGCGCAGGTTGGAAAGTCATCCACCTCTTGATGGAGCCGGTTGAAGGAGAGGAGGCCATACCCGGCGACCTCGATTTGCTGAGTGAACTACGGAATTTCCAATTTGATTTGAAATCCAACAACGACGTTGTGGGAACGAACTTCAGAATCCCTTCCCCCGCCTACGAGGGTCCATACCCGCTCATCCGCGATGCAATTTTGAGAAACGAGAGCCTTGGCAACGCTCACAACATGGAGGTGTTTGCTGGTGAGGTTTACCCGATAGAGCGCTCAGAATCCATCAATCTCGGGGCCTTCTTTGCAGACCTTGCCGGCAATGACAGCGTAGCAGACCCGCTGACGGGTGAGACCTGGGACGACCGTCTCGCTCAAACCGTTCACCTCAACGGCAATCAGATCATCCATTTGCGTCATGAGATTCGGGTCGAGGCGTCAACCTCAGTTGAATCCAGTCGCGTCGTCAACAACTTTGTTGGCATTCTCGGTTCGGTCGATGATTCGGGGACGTTGAAGTACCAACTCAAAGAGCACGCTGCCCTCCATGTAACTGGTGATTTGGTCATGCTTGAGACGGTTTTAACGGGGCTCACCATCACTCAAATCGAGAGCACCGCCATTTCGCTCATCGTTTCCTTCCTCGTGCTGTTCCTTCTCACACGACGCATCATGCCAGCCATCATTGTGCTGTTCCCCGTCGGCATTGCCTCGCTGTGGGTGGTGGGCTCAATGGCCCTCATTGGTCTCAAGTGGAACGTCCTTACGGTGATGGTGACGGCCCTCACTTTAGGTATCGGCATCGATTATTCCATTCACATGTGGCGGCGATTTGAGGTCGAGTTGGAAAAACGTGGCGACCACTGGGGGGCGCTTCGAGAAGCCCTCGACACCACGGGTGTTGCGCTCATGTTGAGTGCCTTGACCACCATGGCAGGTTTTGCTGTTTTGCTGTTTTCTCCAATGCCCATCATCCAGGACTTTGGGCTTATCACGGCCATCACCGTGCTGTTTTCATTGTTGTTGGCAATCATGGTGTTGCCGGTCCTGGTTGAATTGTCCGCACGCGGTCAAGAAACAGTTACTGAAGAGGATTCGGTCTAAGCAACATCCAAGGCTTTGGCTATGTCGTCCATCACCAACCCTTGTTCACGAGCGACCAAGGCGTAGGCCATCCACGGCGTGATGAGATGAAAGGCCTTGATCTTGCGGTCCGCTCGTCGTTCCAATTCATCCAAAGCAAGACCGCTTTGTCGCGAAATGAACTTGGCGACCCTTGGCGTTAGGCGTGCCCGTGGGTCTCCAGTGAGCGCAGTTTCCACGCGAGCAGGGCTTCGAGGAGGCTGAGTGGACGTGGTTGGTATGTGCCCTTCTGCCTTCCCAGTTTCCGCTTTTGGGGATGGGTCTGAAGCGCTTGTTGCAGAAACGGGGTGCAGCAGCCGCCTTGGTCGTGGGAACCAACCAAATGGGACGTTCACCTCCCCGAGATTGAGTGCAAGGTGGAGGTTTTGCTTTCGCTCTTCCAACCATCCAGCAGCGACCAAGGCGTTCACCACTTCTTCAGCTTCGTGAGGTGCTACCCACTCCATGTCAAAAGAAAATGCACGTTCTACATCCGGGCGAGCCAACCCATCAGCCCCGCGAAAAACGATGGTAAGGGCTCGACGAACGTCGTCTGCATCCTCACTCATGGACGGTGGAGGGATGTGGCCTTCAAGAAGGTTAGGCATCACGAATCATCGGGAATTCGAGTGAAGGACTTGTCATCATTGAGACGCCACCGACCACATGTTTGGCCCACATAGAAGGTGCCCTCGCCTGTGTATTCGTATTCTCCACCACCGGGGAGTTGGGCATAACCTTCAACGCGTTCTTCTGCCGTTTGGGGAACGCCGAGGGCTGCCATGTGTTTGGCTGCCATTTCTTGGGGTGATGGTTCGGATTGATTCGATGATGCCTTGGGTGGTCCCCGAGGTGGGCCACGAGATGGTGTTTTTCCGGAATTCGATGCGATTTTTCCACCGGGTGGGCCACGACGCTTCTGAGCGGGTTGTTGTGGAGAACTCGTTTCTCTGGAGGATTGGAGGCTCTGACCGGTTGCTTCGAGGGCTACGGCGACCTTTTCTTCAACAACCGTGGAAGGGCCTCGCCTCCGTATCAGTACGGCCCCTCCAGCCAGGGCCAGCATCCCTCCACCGCCAATCATGAGTGTGAGCCCTCCCAATCCCCCTGATTGGTCCTGCACGGTGCGATTCCAGACGTTGTTCGTCTCGTCAATTTCCCAAACGAGCCCCTCCTTATCAACGGTGATTTCCAAAGTCCACGTTCCCTCGGGTGCGGTGAAGGAACGTTTCACGGATTTCGCCGTGTTGGCGTCCATCGAGTAAAAGACAGAGCGACCAACCAGCGTTCGCTCTTCTCCTTGAACCAGTTCGATGGTGGCGTTGAAGGGGGTTGGAAGCTGTTCTCCACCGTTGATGACAAAGAACGAGAGCCTGATTTTCTCTCCTGCTTCAAACACACCGCTGAGTTCGACGTTTTCCAAACCAAGGTCAGGACCAATGCTATTCAAGGGCGCTTCGAGCCACGGGTCAAGTTCAGAATTTCCGGTGCTCGAGGAGAGTTCCCAACCTGCATCATCGGTTCCATCAGCCCAACAATTGAGGTTGGCCTGCTCCGAAAGCAGGGACGGGTCCCCGAGTTTGCTAAAGTCAAACATGAAACTGAACATGGTTTTGCCATCAAACACCGTTGTTGAATTGCGAACCAGGCTCACCGGTTCCCAACTCTTGGTCAAGGATTGGATTTGGCAGGTCAAGGTGAGTTCGTTTGACCACTGGTGGTTCTCGGCGATGTTGACACCAATCTCAACCTGCTCCAATTTATACCTCGATATGGCGTCATCAATGGCCGATGGAAGCAAGACTGGTGCATCATGGTCAAGTTTGAACACCGGTAAATCGTACACGCTCAGGACTTGGCTTTCCAGCGGGTCCCAAAGGGTCAGTGTCATGTCTTGAACAAGGCCTGATGACTCCGGAGTCACGATGGTGGTTTCAAGGAGGCCGTCGATGATCGACACCGTCGCTCCTCCACGCCACGGCTCTCCTTGCAGCAAACCGTCCCATCGAAGGCGGAGGTCACCGGTGTATGGGGTGCCGCTTGACCGGTAGGCGACGTCGGCAGAAAGGTTGAGGGAATCACCGCCCATGACGACGGCGTCGGTGATGATGTCTTGTTGCACCGAACCGGTTTCATCCCGAAGGTGATTGACTTCAATGCTCATCTCTCGGTCAAGCACCCATGCTTCGGTGAATGAAAACCTCTGAGTGCCGTCATAATCCCTCACCACGACATCGAGTTCCCCTTGAATCAAACCAGCCAATGACATGCTCCATTGAACGGTCGCCGTGAAATCAACGGTGAGGGCTCCATTTGATTGTTCAACAACACAGCCGCTGGGCAAGAGGAGCAACCGCTCATCAAGCGAGGAACAGGTTTCATCCACCGTGGTATACTTGACTCCGAGGGATTCATCATTGCCCAGTTCAATACGAATCTCGGTTAGATCACTGAGTCCATTCGTATCAGTGACCGTCATGGTCCAGCCCACTTGTTGCGAAGGCTCAAACCTCATGAGGGTTGTATTCAGGAGGTTTTTGGTTGGCTCAAAGTGAAGGAGTTCTCCTTTGGTCGGTGTACGCGATTCCCATCGCGCATGCCCATCCTCGGCGCTGACGGCAGGAACCGAGAAGCCAGCCAAGTCGGTTCCCTCAAGCAAGACGCGGCCCCACTGATGGTCATCATTTACGGTGTCATTCACGGTTATGTTGACGGTCCATTGATTCCCATCTTGGTGGGTGTAAAACAACGATGGTTGGTACTCGATTCGTTGCGGTATGCCGTCTGCTGCACCCCCGTTGGTCCCGTCATCCCTCGCTTCAAGCCATGAGAGCGCAGTGAGGGTTTCGTTGGAGAAACCTCCAACATCATGGAAGAGGAAAGATACGGTCCGGTACGTCTCTTCATTGGTGTATTCATCGAGGTTTGGGGAGACATCCAGCAATGTCGGTCCGTCGGCGTTGATGATGAATTCGAGCGGCGTAGTGTCAAAGACGAGTTCCCAATCTTCACTGGTTCGTGCCTCAATCCAAAGTTGAAGTTCACCCGAGGGTGATTCTGGAGTGTTGATGTTGGCATGATGGGCTTGGCCGGCTGGAAGGTCAAACCATTCTGATGTTTCATTGGTCCAGATTCGCTCGCCGGACGAATCGGTGTCAAAGGTGTGCAAGTCGAGGTGGATTCTGCATTCTATGGCGCCTCCAAGAAGCCGGAGCCCGCTATTGGTGAACCGATGGTCAATCGTCAAATTCAAGCTGGTATTGCCTGGTAAAACCTCGCCTTGGTCAACCGATGCACCCCCCTGACTTGACATCTCAGAGGTCACATCGTTAAGCTCAACCGTGACTTGCCGGTCAATGCTGCTGATGTCTGGGTGAAGAAAACTTGCGTTTCGCTCAGCATGGGTGCTGGTTTTGAATCGAAGGTGGTCGCTGGGCAGAGTTTCACTGAGCGTGAAGGTCCAGTTCATGCTTTGCCCTTGGCTCGTCATCGGCCCGGGGGTAGCGGTCGCTTGTTGGTTGAACAGCAAGGCGGACGGGTCGTCCACGCTGAAGGTTGACGTGGCCGTGTTCCAAGACAAGGTCAACCAATCCGATTCACCATCCAATACCCCTGATGCATCGGAAGAATGGAGGGCCAAAACATAGGTCCCATCTTGAGTGGTTGCATGGTGGTAAGTTTCCACGCTCACGGGGGAGGATGTTGGTTGGAGGCTTGGTGGCGGCGTGGTTGTAAAAGCGGCTGAATCAGCACCAATTGAAACGTTCACCAAGGAAGGTGTGGTCCAACCCATGAGTTGTGTGGTCGTGTATCGGACGCGATATTGGAGGAAGGCTGAATCCTCGACCACCTCTGTCAGCGATTGATTTCCAGCCGTAAGGTAGGTGTTGATAGGAACCGTGGTCGGGAGCCAAGCCGATGAAGCAATACCTTGGGGTGTATCTGCCGTCCTGTACTGTAATCCGATGCTTGTGCCACTTGGTTCAACGGTGGCGAATTCGAGCCACAGTAAGCTCGCCGCCCCCTCTTCTAAAGGGCGTAAATCTTGAATCGAAGACGTGATCATCCCCTCGTGTTGGGTCGGATTCACGTGGTATTCATTTCCGGCAAGGTACTGAATACTCCAGGTGCTGAAACGGCTGTTACTTGTATCTCCGCCTGCATACACCAGGGTGTCGTTGGCGAGCACCAAGGTCGAATCAAAAAGGCTGATTGGAAGGGTTGCGTGGGTTTGCCAATGGTTCGTAAACGGGTCGTAGCCGTAGGTTTTGTCGCTCGCTGTGCCGGACCAAGTGGACGATTCATATCCTCCATGAATGATGATTTCATCGTTGAAGACGGCCGCTGAATAGGCTGAGAATTTGT
>DUIU01000075.1:0-1696 GCA_013330155.1 Candidatus Poseidonia sp.
GCCTCATCAATGTCGCCAGTGACGTATTCTCCGTTGAAACAACTTGAATCAAAGGCGGAGACTGCCGAGCCTTCCTGTTGCGTGACCTCGATTAAATCATCAAGCGTTTGGTAGAACAGACGGTC
Source organism: Candidatus Poseidonia sp. (assembly GCA_013330155.1). GTDB lineage: Archaea > Thermoplasmatota > Poseidoniia > Poseidoniales > Poseidoniaceae > Poseidonia > Poseidonia sp8339u. The sequence goes on from DUIU01000075.1 coordinate 126, forward strand.
GCTGCCAATGGTTTCGTTGATTTGCTCGATTGAGCGACCATTGGCAATGAATTCGTTCACGGCTGGCATGTCAATCCCGTACACGTTGGGGTGGCGAACCGGTGGCGCTGCTGAGGCGAAATACACCTTCGAGGCGCCGACGTCCCGAGCCATCTCAATGATTTGAGCGCTGGTTGTGCCTCGCACGATTGAATCATCGACAAGCAGAACGTTCTTTCCTCTGAACTCGTTCTCAATGGCGTTGAGCTTTCGGCGAACGGACTTTTCACGCAATGCTTGACCTGGCATAATGAAGGTTCGTCCAACATAACGGTTCTTGACGAAACCTTCTCGGTAGGGAAGATTGAGGGTTTTTGCCATTTGCAGTGCCGCAATTCTTCCTGAGTCAGGGATGGGGATCACCACATCGATGTCATGGTCTGACCACGATTCGAGAAGGCGTTCAGCCAAACGCTGTCCTTGATTCAACCGAGATTGGTAGACGGACATCCCGTCAATCACCGAATCAGGCCGTGCAAAGTAGACGTGTTCGAAGATGCAAGGCGTGTAGTTGGTGGGTTCCGAGCATTGGCGAGAAAACAGATGACCCGAGGCACTGATGAAGATCGCTTCACCCGGCAGAATGTCTCGCACGATTTCAAAACCGAGGGCCGTTATCGCAACGCTTTCACTGGCGACAATGTATTCGGCCTGTCCTTCAATTTCTCGCATTCCATAGACCAAAGGACGAATACCATTTGGGTCCCTGAACGCCAGTAAACCGTACCCTGAAATGACCGAAACACAGGCGTACCCTCCTCGCACGCGATTGTTCACGGCATTGACCGCCCCGAACACGGCTTCGATGTTCATGTGCGGGTCGCCTTGAATTCTGAGGGAAGATGTCCGCTCTCCCAATTCTACGGCCAGAGCGTTGAGCAACAACTCGGAGTCGCTCGTTGTGTTGATGTGTCTCATGCAATCATCGCGTATGAATTGGCCCAACTCCTCGGCGTTCGTGAGGTTGCCATTGTGAGCCAATGCAATTCCGTAAGGCGAGTTCACGTAGAACGGCTGTGCTTCAGCGCTGGAAGAGGAACCAGCTGTCGGGTAGCGAACATGCCCAATGCCCACGTTTCCTTCCAAGCGAAGCATGTGGCGCTTGAAAAAAACGTCCGAAACCAAGCCGTTGGACTTTCGAAGTCTGAAATGTCCCTCGGTGTCGGTGAGAATTCCAGCTGCATCCTGGCCACGGTGCTGAAGGACCGTGAGGCCGTCATAGAGCAGTTGATTCACGTGGGAGCCGTGTTGCCCAACAATGCCGAGGATGCCGCACATGAGTTTGCCTCGTGCCAACCAATCCGAGGTTGCTTCTTATCGTTGCGATGAGAATGAATCAAGCCTTGGGGCGGTGACTCTTCTTGGACCAATTGTATTTCCGCATCCTTGCAGTCTCGCCATATCCGCACGCTGCGCAGACCTTCTTCTGCTTGTGATAGGAGTTGCGTCCGCACCTTCGACATCGAATGTGGGTGGTCTTTTGTCGCTTACCCATGGATGGTGTACCTTTGGACATGACCTCACCTGAACGA
>DUIU01000075.1:2120-3619 GCA_013330155.1 Candidatus Poseidonia sp.
ACAGCAAGGCTCAATCCAATAACCGTAGTCCCAAGTCGTATCGTGTTGGAAAGTGCTTGAGCCCGTACCGAGCCATTGTCTTCCATCAAGAGTTCGCCTTGAGCGAGGAAGAACAGCGTAAGCCCAAGGCCCAAAAGAACGCTCATCAACATCCCAACCAACGGTGCAATCGGTCGTTTTCGAGCATCACCATAGACGAAGAGGGTCAACAACAGCGTGAACGAAAACAGGGTAAATGAGGTCAAGAGGGCATTCGTAAATCGGATGAAGGTGCCTTCAGTCGAACCCTCAGAAAGCCACAAGACGATGGCAAGGATTGACAGGAGGGGGAACAGGACCATTAGACACAGTCGGGCAAGAGAGCGATTGGGAGATGGATCATTCATCTTCGGTCACACCTCCAAGATTGTCGGCAATGATTTGACTCGCTTGTTCAAGTTGAGTTCCCGTAGGCGGGTCAAGCCGTTTTGGCGCCGGCTGCTGAGCTTCGTAAATTGCGAGCACGATGGCGAAAAGGAGGATGGCAAAGGCCGCACCAACCATGGCCCCAAAGATGTCCGCTGCCGCCAAGATGACTTCACGAGCAAATTGTTCGCGAGCCACATTTGGACCATCAAGCATGGCCCCCAACAGGAGCAGGAGCGATGAGAAACAGGCGACGAGCAGCATTAACCGCTGTTCTCGTTCACGACCATCACCAACCAAACCAATGACGGCAAAAGCCCCCGTGGAGATGGCCAGAACCCCCAACAACATCGTTGGCCAGAAAATAAGCCAATAACGGTTCACTTCACCGGGGTACATTGGCGTGAGAATCCACCAATGCATGGCTTCAAGCCAAAGAACACCGAACATGACCATGACGACACCCGTGGTCCGATCCCCTTTGCTGAGCCGACCAACGGGTACATTCCCAGAGAAGGTGATGAGGTAAAATCCAACTCCAAGCAAGACCGCTGGCCCGACGAGGCTGCCAAGCAAATGCCCGAATGCACTCGAGGGAGAAAAGGAAAGGGTCCAAGGCGTAGCCATCAAGGAAAGCAAGCCGAGAACCAAAAGAACCATTCCAGAACGTCGTTGCCAATGAACCTTGGAAAAGAAACCAATCATGGTACCAAAAACAACAAATAAACCCGCTAGCCAGAAGAAAACGAAGGCTTGCGTCGCTTCTTCCATGCCGTGTGCTAACCTGCTAGATTTATAGAGAATCCTCCCCGCGTGAACACAGTGCAGCGATTCTGTCCAGAATGGATGGCGGAGGGCATAAATACCCCACCTCTGTGGGCTGAATGCTTAGGTGTTCTCATGGTAAAGCGACCTCGTCAAATTAAACGCTACAGTCCTTCTGCTGGTAAGCACACGCTCCACACGGTTGAGCGAGTTAAGAAAAAGCGGGCTTCTGAACTTCGTTGGGGACAGCGACGGTTCCGTAAGGTCATGCGTGGATACCGTGGTTTCCCACGTCCAAAGCCTGATGGCCGAGAAAAGCCAACAAAGCG
>DUIU01000143.1:0-254 GCA_013330155.1 Candidatus Poseidonia sp.
TGGAAACGAATCTCATCCAAGCCTGCGTCTCCAAAATCCTTGGCACGGTCTGGATTGAACGGTATGGAGGTGTAGACATGAACATGGTGTTCCGGTCCGAAAGCAGCCTTGAGTTGCACCACAGCCTCCAAGGTCTTCTCCAAATCGAGCATCGGGTCGCCCCCTGTTATGCCGGTGCCGGTCGCTTTCATGGCTCGGCCTTCCTCCATCACTTCCTCCCAGGAGGTGCATCGGCGTTCATTGGCAAACATGTC
>DUIU01000143.1:638-2311 GCA_013330155.1 Candidatus Poseidonia sp.
AAGAGAACCAGTTTGCTGCCCTGCTGACACTGAACGCAACCCTCGGCTTCGCCCGCTTCAGCGGGAATGACCTCGGTAGCCATCTGCAAACTGCGCATCAGTTCACCCCCCGAACGTTGACCGCTTCGTGAAGCAACCAGCGGTGAAAACGACGGTCCATGGTCAGTTCTGGGTGGAAGGTCACGCCGAGTTTCTTCCCATCGAGGACGCCCACGACTTCCTCCCCGAGATGGGCAATAGGCGTGCATTGGATGGCAGCACTTTCAAACCGAGGAGCACGAATGAACACACCAGGAAAACCTTCACTCAATGAAGAGGCACCTTGTGAAGCGACTTCCAAGGGTTGATGGGAAAACTGGTCTCGCTGAGCCGGAAGACTTTGCTTGAACTCGGCCTCTGGAACGTCAAGCTCAACCGCAACAACCGCTTCGAAAGAGTCGCGTTGACGACCCCATGCATTGCGGGCGATACCTGCAGCCAAGTAGGGTTGGCGTTCAGCCTCCGGAGCGGCCAAAAGAATGGCGCCCGCACAGGTGCCAAGAACCGGACGCTCGGGATAAGCGTCCATCCAAGCAAAAAGGGCTGAGAGCAACGACTCGTATCGGCTGGCGATGCGCATGGTGGTGGATTCGCCACCTGGAAGGACCAGGGCATCGAGTTGTTCGTCAACGTGGTCGGCCCTTCGGCACTCCACCACTTCGACATCAAGGCCGAGTTCCTCTGCCGCACCACGAAGGGCTTCGGCATGCTCGTGACGGGCGCCCTGAAGCATCGCCAAACCCACACGGAGCATGATGCTGGGTCCATGCCCTTCCCTATCAGTCCAACGCTTCGAGCAAGCCGGCAAGGAGGCCTTTCAAGCACGCACTTCAAAGACCGCCAAGACCACCGAAGGACATGGCTCACACGGGTGATTGCTTTCTTGTTCCCGGCCCGGTTCGCATGAGCGATGCATGCCTCCAAGCCATGGCAACACCGGTTATGACCGCCCGTGGTCCAGAATTTCGCCAAGTGATGGCCCGGCTCAATTCAGGCCTCCGCTATGCGTTCAACCTCTCACCGTCTTCCCCCGAAATGAAAACTCAGTCATGGACCGGAGAAGATGGATACCGCGTGGTGGTTGTTTCGGGCAGTGGCACGGCAGCCATGGAAATGGTCATCGCCAACCGATTCCGCAACAACGACCTCGTCCTCATCCCCACGAATGGGAAATTTGGAGAGCGAGTGGCCGACATCTGCCGTCAGTTCTGCAACGTGAAGCACCTCCAATACGAATGGGGGCGTTCTTTTGACCTGTATGAACTCGAACAGCAACTTGAACGTGGCTGCTATGAAGCGCTGCTCATTTGCCACAACGAAACCAGCAGCGGCATCACCCAGGACGCTGAAGCCATCGCTGAAATGTGTGAACGGCACAACGTCTCTTTCATTCTGGACGGCATCACATCAGTGGGTGGAATGCCGGTACACCCAGAAAAATGGAAGGCTGAAGCCGTTGTGATGGGCGCACAAAAATGCACCGCAGGACCTTCGGGTATCGCAGCCATCGCCCTCAATGAGCACTGCGTTGAACGCATCAACGCCATTCATCAGCAAGGAGACGCCAACCCTCGCTATTACCTCGACATGATTTCGGCCCTCAAGAAGGGTGACGACGACCAAACACCTTGGAC
>DUIU01000143.1:2671-3660 GCA_013330155.1 Candidatus Poseidonia sp.
AACGAAGCACGTTGGTCCCGTTGCGAGACCATGGCAAAAGGCGTTCGTGCACTCTTCACCGACCTCGGCTTTGGCCTGTTAGCCGACAGTGGCCAACGAAGCAATTCGGTCACGGCCATCCTCTACCCCGAAGGCATCGACGACGCCTGGAGAACCGCTTTGAAAGACCGTTATGATACACAGGTGATTGGGGGCCAAGACCATCTCAAAGGGAAGATGTTCAGAGTGGGCTCAATGGGTCAAACGCCCGTAGAGGAAATGATCGAAGGATGCAAACGCATGCTCGACTGCTTTCGAGAGTTCGGCGTCAACCTCAAGGACGTTGACGTGGAATCTTACTTCAGGTGAGCAAACCCATGAAACGCTGCATCGTTCTGGGACGCTTCCAACCCTTCCACCTTGGCCATGCTGGTTTGGTGAAAGCCGCAGCAGAGCATGCGGAGGGAGGCGAAGTGGTGGTGGCCATCGGCTCGGCTCAAGCAGGTTGGGAGCCCGACAATCCGTGGACGGCAGATGAACGTCAAGCCATGGTTGAAGCATGGTCGCAGGAAGCAAAGGTCAATCTCACCGTGGTTCAAATCGAGGACATCAACGACCCTCCAAATTGGGTGGAACACGCCACCAAAGAACACGGCACTGGCCTCTTGGTCACCTCCGATGGACCCACGATGGAACTCTACCGAGCAGCCGGTTGGACCGTTCACGAGGTGGCGTTGAGTGAACGAGAAATCTTGGAAGGATGGCGGGTACGCCAGACCATTCGGATGTTGTCAACGGTCATGGACGATGAGGCGGCAAGGGAAGTCCTTCGTAGCGCAGTTCCCTCTGCCGTGATTGAATGGCTGATTGAACACGATGCCATGTTTCGGTGCTCAACCTTTGAAACAGGTGTTCACGCAGGTTAGAATTCACTCTGAAGCAACCACAACACGGGCGGCAAGGATGACCTTGGATTTGTACATGTAGCCTTGCTCAAGCACGTCAACCAC
>DUIU01000143.1:4050-4597 GCA_013330155.1 Candidatus Poseidonia sp.
CGCCTTTGGCTTCGATAAGGGTTACACCGTCGGCCTGAAGTTCATGCCACATTTTGTTACGTAGCAAGCGAAGGCCCTGAGCCACGGGAGATTGGTCATCCTCTTCGATGCCGGTCATGGCCCGGTCAACATCGCCAAGAATCGTCAGCATACGACGGGCCATACCCATTCCGCCGTATTGAATCGCTTCGGCTTTGTCAGCCATCAGGCGTTTGCGGACGTTTTGGATTTCTGCCTCTTTGTAGGCGATTTCCTTCTCTGCAAAATCAGCCCGCTCCAAAGCCACTTCAAGCGGGTCGCGCTCCTCTTCTGGCTCCTCGACCACTGTTTCGGAAGGGTCTGCATCGGACGCAGGTTCCTCTGTTGGAGGGGCTTGGTCAGCCACATCTTCGACGGGTTCCTCAGCGGGTTCTTCGTCCGACATCGAACCTACGGCAGAGAAGGTGGATTTTGAACCCCTCGCTCAAAGGGATTGAAGGAAGGCCGAAAGATTCCAATCACCATGGCCCCACTTTGATGCCTCGAGGTGTTCCCTGCCGACCACAAA
>DUIU01000140.1 GCA_013330155.1 Candidatus Poseidonia sp.
TGTGTCCGAAACGGTGCGCATTGGATCGAGGGGTGTTTGGAATCGCTCCTCGAGCAGACCTATCCTTCGTTTGAGGTGCTCGTCGTGAACGACGGGTCAACGGATGGCGCAGAGGAAATCCTCGCACCTTACCATGACCCCGATGGAGTGAATGGGCGACCGGTCAGGGTTCACCATCAGCCTCCTCTCGGTTTGTCAGCAGGTCGCCAGTGGGCGGTTGAGCACGCTACCGGCGAATGGGTGGCCATCACCGACATTGATGTTCGTCCGGAACCCGATTGGATTGCCAACATGGTGGCTCAAATTGCGCCGGTTGATGAACAGGAACGCGTGGTCGCTATCACGGGTCGAACGGTGTTTGAGCAAGCCGATGATTTGGTCAGCAGGCTTCGCTCGGTTGAAATTGCGGCAAAATACCGGTCACGCCCAAGGAGAACAAGCCTCGCCAACGGACCTTGTTCCATGTTTCATCGAGCATCCCTCATGGATGTTGGGGGTTTTGACCCAACATGGTACCATGCCGAGGACATGGAAGTCAGTTTGAGGCTGATTCAGGCAGGTGGAATCATCGTCTATGCACGCGACGCCCTTGTCAAACACGTCCCGGAAACAGGAGCAGGTCATTTCCTTGCAAAGCGCCGTCGGGACGCTCGAGCACACGTCCGTATCGTCCGTCATCATCCAAAGCGCCGCCGTCAAGGTCCAGGCTTTGATTTTCTCGGAAGTTCAACAATGATCCTTTGCCTGTTCCCCTTGTGGATGGCATTCATGATCTCAGGGTTGCCGTTTCTTTTGGGTTTGTACACGGGGGATCTGACCCTTGACCGAACGGCTTTGACTCATTGGGAAGGTCAGGTGTTCATGATTTCAATCGCCGCCCTTTCGGTCCACGAATTGCTTCTTTGGCGTGGCCGCCTCGGGGTTGTGAACAGGGAAGTCATGCGTTCAACCCCCCACAACAAAATCGTCGCGATGTTTGGTGTGCGACGGTTGACCTTCCGATGGAGTGTAGCGCTATGGCATGGACTCCTGCTCGGTTGTTTGGATGCATTGTTTGGCCGAAACGGCCACAGGCGTTAGGGGCGATGGCCTCAATCGATTTTCTCATCACCGGGCGGGGCACGGCTGGCGTGATTCAGGGCGAATCCAGATGCGATGAGGGCGATGCTGACGGAGTAAACGCCTACATCGATCCAACCTTGGTGGGCGATGCCGAAGTACAGGTAGAATGCCAGTCCGAGGAGCAAACACCAGGCAGAGGAAGTTCGCTGGCCACCTGCGAGAGAGGGGTCGTTCAGAGCAGGCCACGTGTCGTTGATGAGCAGGCCTTTGATCCAATCACCGAGTTTGCGGTGTTCACCGATCATTTTGCTACCAAATCCAATCAAGCCAGCGCAGGCGATGATGAAGATGGTGTCTCCGAGCACCTCAAAATGAAAACCATCAGTCTCTGGAACGTAGAAGGCGGCATTGGTCGCCTCAAACGTGAAAAGTCCGCCCCATGAGACGTGGTATGTTGGATGAGCCATGTTGAACATATTCAGTCCAGCGAGCACCAATCCCCAAACACCGATGAACACCATGGCAGATGCATAAACGGGGACATTTCCCGTCATGGTTTGGCCGTCAACATCGTCGCTCATGGCACTGGCGACTTGCGTACTGCATTTAAGCACACCGAACCGCGCTCACGTGCGGGGTCTTCACCAGCATCACAATGACGTTTGATGATGATAATTGGAGATAAACACCGTTCTCATCTCTTCTTCGGCCGTGCTCATGATTTCACGAACATCAACGTTGGCAGGAATGCAGGAGTTGATTTCTTTTGACCGACCGTACCTTCCTTTGCTGACGGTTCGTGCGGTGATGAGACCCAGCATGTCAAGGTTCGAGATGAGACCAGAAATTCGACGTTGAGTGAGCGGGTTCTGACGGATGTGCTTGCAAGCCTGGCGATAGATATCGTACACTTGTCCAGTTTGAACGTTCCTAAGCCCGTTTTGTTCATTCAGTAAAATTGAGGCCAATACGAGTTTTTGCTGGCTTGGGAGGGTGGCAATAACAGGCGTCATCTGGTCCGATTCAATTTGACTCTGCGCAATACGGACGTGGTTTTGATTCACGATGGTTTCACCAGATTGTTCAGCCTTTTCGGCAGAGATTCGCAGAAGGTCAAGAGCACATCGGGCATCGCCATGTTCCTGAGCAGCGAGTGCGGCACACAGTTCAATCACTCCGGGGCCAATGGCTTCAGCGTTCAATCCTTCCTTAGCTCGTTGACGCAGAATGTCCTGAAGTTGTTCGGCGTCGTAGGGGCGGAACAAAACGTCCAATTGGCCCAACCTTGACCGGACTCTTGGGTCAAGGAAATCGGTGAATTTGAGGTCGTTGGAGATGCCGATGACGCACGAGCGAGCCGTTTTGAGGGAGGCGTTCATGCTGGTCAAGTTGTACAACAAGTCATCACCTGCCTTTCGCACCAAATGGTCAATTTCGTCGAGGACGATGACAAAAACTCCGCCACGTCGGTCCATACGGCGAACCAGTTCGTTGAACACGCGATCGGTGGGCCAGCCGGTGAACGGAATCTCATCTCGCTCGAAATCTTCGAGCAATGAATTTCCAATGTGGCTGAGGACTCGGTATTGAGTGTCAATTTGACGGCAGTTGACCATGATGGATTCGACCTTTCGCTCCATGGTTTGGCCTTTGGCTTTGAGGTGATGGCAGACGTAATCGGTGACGGCTGTTTTTCCGGCACCTGTCACTCCATAGAGGGTCATGTTGCTCGGTATGTGGCCTTTGAGGGCCTCCCAGAGGTTGTATGAGATCTTCTCGATTTCTTCTTGTCGGTGCGGCAGTTGCGTGGGGCGATGATTGTGGCGGAGGTTCTCCTTGTTTTTGAACAGGGTTTTCTGGGAAACGAACTTGTCAAAGATGTTGGTTTCCATTCGTTTTCACCTCCCTATTTATACCACGGTCGAGGGAGTCAACAATCGACTCACCGCCATGAGTTGGCTCAGTCCGAGTCCCCCTTATATGCCTGTCCACGAGAGTGAATGGGAGACCTCAATTTGGTGAAGAGGGGACTCCTCACTTTCGGATATAAAGACCGAGGGCAATCTCAAAAATGAACATTTTTCCAACGGGAATTATTGAGGGGTGGAATGAAGGTTCCATCTCGCACCATCCCACACGATGTGGTCTTGGTCGCGCAAGTGGGTGACATGGTCAAGAAAGACGGGAAACTCCGATTCCAAGACGGTAGGGTGAGGTGAGTCATCATCGATGTAAGTATGAGTGAGGCCCAAAGGGGTTGAGCACCGTTCTGAGAGCGCTCGAACATCCATTGGTTTGTGGTGATGGGTGGACGGCACCCAATCGGGGAAACCCATCTCAAGAATGGCGAGATCGGAGCGTTCAATGGCATCGTACAACGGCTCGCAAGGTCCAGAATCGCCGCTGTGCACAAACGACGCTCCGCTTGGGTGTTCGAATCGGTAGCCGTGAGGCTCAACAGCATCGTCATGATGGACCTTGAATCGTTCCCAGGCCCAACCATCATCCAACGTTCCTTCGTCGTCCATAACCCAATTCACTTTCTCAATCATGCTGTCAAGTGAGCCAGGGAAGGCGAGTTGACACAGATGCGTAAGCCGTTCTTTGACAAATGGCGTACCGACGACCGTGAGCGGCTTGTCGCCTTCCCGGTCGGAAATGTATTTTCGCTCCAGGAGGAGAAAAGGGAACCCAAAGACGTGGTCACCGTGCACGTGGGTGATGAACACGGTGCGAAGGTTGGCGATGTTTATTCCTCGGCGGCGGAGCCCGGCAAGAGCTGTTGGAGGGGCGTCGATGATGTGGCACTCGTCCATCATGGCAAAGGAGTGATGGCGCCCGTGAGGGAGGAACGCATTCCCCGTTCCCAACATGTCAATGCGTGGCCCCATGAAGCGGGGAAGGTCCGCGCCTTCTTGTTCTCATCGGTCGTTCTTGTTTGAAGCGAGGATGTGAACCGATACCAAGGATGATATAGCGACCTATGGTGCGAAAATTAACCCCCGTGGGTTGAGGTGAGGAGATGAGCGACTGGTCTGCCAAGAACCCCTACATGACACAAATCACTGAGAACTACATCCTCAACGGTGAAGGCTCGAAAAAAGAGACCCGACACATTGTTTTCGAGTTGGGTGATTCCGGCTTGGATTACAAGGTTGGTGATGCTCTCGGTGTGCTTGCTGAAAATCCACCGCACATCGTGGACGACCTCATTGCGGTTCAAGGATGGGACCCCGAGATGACCGTCACGACTCATAACGGCGAGCGTTCGCTGTATGATGCCCTGAAGAAAGATTTCGAAGTCCACCTGGCGAACAAAAAATTCGTTCAATCCCTTGCTGAAAAGGTTGTCTCGAGCGGGATGAAAATCTCCATGAGCATTGTTTCAAGGACCCGCAATGAATCCTCATGGTCAGCCACCGAGGACCAGCAGGCGCCCCCCTCACTCAGGCCTTCCATGCCCTCTGATGACCCTGCTGCCCAAGTGGAAGCTATCACATCCGACACCAAGGCCATCGAAGATTACCTCTGGACACGAGATTACATCGACATCATGCGAGAGTTTGACGTCAAGTACACGCCAGAGGAATTCTTTGAACTCGCTGCTCGTCTCAAACCACGCCTCTATTCCATCGCCTCCTCACACGACGCCCATCCCGGTTTCGTTGAATTGACCGTTGGAATCGTTCGCTTTGAGTACAACGGGCGAGCTCGTGGCGGCCTGTGCACCCAATTCATGGCCGATGAGATCGACACTTCCGGAGCTCCTATCGGCGTCTTCATGTCCCCGACCAAATCCTTCGTTTTGCCAGAAGACAAAGACATCGACATCATCATGGTTGGCCCTGGAACAGGCATCGCTCCGTTCCGAGCCTTCATGGAACAACGGGTGCATGACGGCGGTGGCGGAAAGAACTGGTTGTTCTTCGGCGACCAATCCGAGAAAACGGAGTTTTACTACAAAGACGAGATTGAATC
>DUIU01000066.1:0-920 GCA_013330155.1 Candidatus Poseidonia sp.
CCTTGATTTGGTGCTCTGGCTTCAAGATGATACGGTGGGCGATGGCGAGTTCAGCAATGGCCTTCACGTCGTCAGGGGTGACGAAATCACGACCACGGAGTGCAGCGGCTGCACGGGAGGTCTTGAGCAAGGCTTGCGAACCACGAGGGGAAGCGCCGACGAGAACACGTGGGTCTTCACGGGTGCGGGACACGACCTCAACCATGTACATGCGAAGAGCAGGGTCGACGTAGACGTCTTCACAGGCTTGTTGCATGGCGATCACACGGGCAGGGTCGGTGATGACGTCAACGTCAACAGCGTCTTTTCCACGTGCGATACGGCGGGCGAGGATTTCGTCCTCATCAGCACGGTCGGGGTAGCCGACGGACATCTTGAACATGAAACGGTCAAGTTGTGCTTCGGGGAGCGGGTAGGTACCTTCCTGTTCGACAGGGTTCTGAGTGGCCATAACGATGAACGGGGCAGGCAACTTGTGCGTAACCGTACCGATGGTCACTTGCTTCTCTTGCATGGCCTCAAGCAGAGCTGCTTGGGTCTTGGGAGGAGCACGGTTAATCTCGTCAGCGAGGAGGAGATTACAGAACAACGGACCGGGCTTGAACGTAAATTCGCCCTTCTTTGCGTCGTAAATGTTCGTACCGGTGATGTCAGCTGGAAGCAGGTCAGGCGTGAATTGAACACGCTTGAAGTCGCAACCAAGGGCATCGGCAAAGGTGTTGGTCATCAACGTCTTTGCCAATCCGGGATAATCTTCGAAGAGAAGATTCCCGTTGGACAGGATGTTGATCAACACGTTGTCGATAACGTGCGACTTACCGATGATGACCTTTTGGACTTCAGCGGAGATTGCCTGGGCAATCGCGCCGACGGCCTTGAGGCGTTCTCGGACTTCGGGGGTACTCTGGTGCTTCGGCTGG
>DUIU01000066.1:1230-3898 GCA_013330155.1 Candidatus Poseidonia sp.
GGCTGGGCCGGAGCGGCCGGTGCTGCAGGCGCAACGGGTGCGGCTGGTGCTGCTGGTGCCATTGGTGCGGCAGGGGCAGCAGGAGCCACAGGTGCTGCGGGCGCTGCAGGAACAGGCGCGGGCGGGGCTGCTGGGGGGGTGGGTGGTTGCATATCTTATCCTCCTTGTTTCAATTTCCCCAACGACGGATTTGCGGGATCAATTCCCTTAATTCTTCGTTGGAGTAGTCACGGTTCGAACTTACCAGTTCGACCAATCGGGGTTCGCGGATCATCTGCATAATTTCCGCAGGGGACTTGCGCGCAAACTCATCACGCGTCAGGTCGTTGAAGTTGCGAACCTTGGAGAGGAAGGCCTCTCGGGTTCGCCGTTGGTATTGGGTTGGGTCCAATTTGGTTGGACGCTCCCTGAATCGGGTCAAGTCAAAGACGTGACGCCAGTTTTCTTTCTCTGGAACCACCATAATGGCGATCGCTAGAAGAGCAAAGAGGTTGAGAATGATGAGCCACTTGAGGACCCCATCGCTGGTGAGCAGGACGATGGCGCCCATGGCTTCAGTGAACGGCATAGAGAGGGTACTCGAGACGTGGCGGCTCTCGTCAAAGACGACGTTGAATGAAGCGGTGTTTCGAGAAACCGTCGCCGAGAGTTCATCGTTGTCAAATTCCATCATGTCGTTGATGAGAGCGCTGAAGAAGGCTTCATTCCCTCGCCAGGTCGTATCGCCAAGACCCTTGTTTAATCCCTCAGAATCCGTGTCCCAGCACATGTGGCCGAACTGAACGTAGAGTTCCGAGTCGCACTGTTGCTTGCCCGTTTCTTCAGCGTAGTCTTGGTCCCAAAGGTGGTTGGCGAGCACGGAGTGGTCAGAGACGAACACAATGCTTCCAGTGGCGCTGATTTCACCGATATCGCCGCCCAAATCAAGGGAACGTTGGTCGAGTACGGTTTGGCCTGGGTAGTTGATACGGATGATCAATCCAGTCTCGCCCTCACCGAGGGTGGGATTGGAGTCGCCCCTTCCTGCATCAATTTCAGCAGAGGTTGAGGCAGCAGCGAGCACATGGACATCCCGGCCTTCGTCGGCTTGCTCATCAAGCACTTGAATCGCCGTTGGTCGATGGAAGAGAACGGGCATGCGGCAGTTGGCGACCTTTTCTTGGAGAACATCGTCTTCCGAGCACGGCGTTGCCTTTTCGTCACCCATGGTGCTGACGTCTCGGGTCACGCTTGCTACGGACCAGAGTTTCTTGGTGTCTGGAGAGATTCGCTCGTCGTTCTCATTGGTGACTTCGTAATACCGCCCGGTGTTGATGTCGTCTCGCACCGGGTCGTCGAAGTACTTGACCCCAAACTCCTCAGCGACAAGTTGGGCGTTGGTGGAATTGGAGGCGAGGATAACCTTGCCCGCACGCTCAGTGACAAAGTCATGGATGGCGGCGGCTTCTGCAGCATCAAAGGGTTTCTCGGGTGCTGCAATCACCAGCAGGGTGCGGTGTGGGTTTTGCCAATCGTTGACCAGCATAGGTGTAGACATGGTGTTGGCCACAGCAAAGTCATCGAGGCTCTCTCGCATGAGGGTGAGCTGGAGTTCTTCGTACTCATCGCCGTTTTCGTAAGGGGAGAACACCGTGGTTTTACCGGCCGATACAATGGCAATGACCATGGTAGAGAGGGCCACGGAAACGACAAGGCCAATCATGAGCCATGCTTCAAGGCTCAGACTGCTCTTTTCCGCCTCAGCCATCCGTTCACCTCATTTGCTATGGTGAAAACCATAGATTTACATCCTTCGGAGACACATTCCCCACATAATAGTTGCTCAAGAATGGGCAAGGGAATTCGGTGGTTTCCTTTGTACGGCACATCGGTTGTGGGTTGGATGAATACCTTGAAATTTCCCAAAAATTACACTTCTAAGCCGAGAAATTGCCCTCACAAGGAGCCCCTGCGGAACGCCACCATGGCCACGAAGAAGGCCACGAGCAATTCGGTCATCGAAAGCCATGGAAGAGAGGAGGATTCTGACACGATCGGAACATCGTCATCCTCACCCTGGACGGGCGTGTTCGTTTCCTCATTCGATGGTGCGGAAACAGCCACGTTGAACGCACTTGACCGTTGAGCGTTATCGCCCTCCGATTGCACGGAAAGCGTGACTTCACATGTCCGCTCTTGGTGGCTGGAGCTGGCTTCAAGTCGAAGGGTGAAAACCACCTTATTGTCGCCTTTGTCGTTCGTGACCTGAACCACCGTATTGTCGAGTTGGTCCAAGCCCGAAACGCTGAGATGAGGACAACTTCGAATCGTCGCCTCGCCCGTCGTGATGGCGTCTTGGGTGTTGCCAAGGTTGCTCACCTCCAGTGTGAATTCAACCCAGGAGCCAGCAAACAAATCCTCAGTCGGCTGGATGGCTTCGGGCACCAACCGGTACAAACGGGGAACGGTTATGTCGGCTTCAAGTTCCTGATTTCGCAACGTAGAATCTCCCACTTTCTCTTCTCCGACCACCTTGAACTCAATGCTTGAGGAAGGAGAGAAAGCCCGAACGACGTCTGCTTCGGCTCCCGTGATGGATACAGTGAACGTGTCGTTGGTGTTTCCGGCCACTTCGATGCTTTCCGGACCATCAAATGAAAACGGACCGTCCTCATCGTAATCATACGTC
>DUIU01000242.1 GCA_013330155.1 Candidatus Poseidonia sp.
CAACACCCCCCCCGGGCCCCCCCACAGCACCCTGGGCGGCACCCGCCCCAACAAGGGTGGCCTCAACAGCCACCTCAACAACAAGGGTGGCCCCAGCCTCAAGCGCCGCTGGTTCAACCAACGATTCGTTCGGGAGTGCACTGCAGGAACTGCGGTATCGGGCTTGACCCATACTGGCGTTTTTGTCCGGTCTGTGGCCAACAAAATTTGGGCTACTGAACGGCCTTATCGAACGATAAAAGAACCGTTCTCAAACAACACAGTTTCATCCAACCATACGCTTGGAGATTTGAGCACGCCTGAAATTTGTATGCCTACGGCAGCTGTACCGCCGAGCGTCGTGTTGTCTCCAATCGAAAAATACGCTGTGCCAAGTCGTTTTTCGTCTTCCAAGACATTGCCTGAAAGGCGAGCGTTCGGGTTCATCCCAAATCCAAACTCAGCGATGGTCCACACGTTTTCCTGGTCTTTGCTCTTCAACCGTTTAGCGGCCTCTCCGAAGGTTTGACGAATTTGAGCCGCAGCCGTCCCGCCTTTCACGTCGACCACCAAGCCGTTTTCGATTTGGAGCATGACGGGTTCGTCGACCAAGTTTGAATCCCATGAACCATCGATGACGATGGTGCCGTTCATCGTACCCTCTCTTGGAAGCGTGAAAATCTTTCCAGCGGGTAGATTGGTGACCATTCGTGGACGGTTGCAAATTCCGTTGTCATCCAGTTTCCATTCTCTCCAATTGACCTCAAAGGTGACGTTTGTTCCCGTCTCGGATTTGACGTTCACAATTCGCTTCCTGCGCAATTGAGCGTTCATCTCACCGATGTTCTTCTTGATGATGTTGAAATCAGCCGTCATGCCACCTTCGGTAAACATCTCAACGGTCATGCCTGGCATGGTGGCTACTCGGGACCCGTCCTTGATGGCTTGACGCACGGCACGGGTGTGTGTAAGGGAGTATCGGGTTGGGGCGATCACAACTTGTTGTTGGCGCATGAGGTTGGCCACTGGTGCTGGTGGTTCCTCGCCGTGGTGGCGACCTTTTGGCATAACAATGAGTAGAACACGGTCGGAACGAATGCTTGCAGCGTCATGAAGGGCTTGTCCGATTTCAGTCGTGGTTGGGTCACACACGATGAGGATGTTTTCTCCTCGGCGTAAGTCCATGCATACATCGATCACGGTTCGTGCACTCTTCGCCATTTTTTCGCTGAAATCAATGTCATCTTCCTCTGGAGCCGCTTCTGTAGGGGCGTCTTGAGCGAGTTCATGCTCATCCCCGAGCCCATCGGCTTCGTTCATGATGTCCTCGATATCTTGGTCAAGCGGGTCATCGTCATCGCTTCCCGAACCTTTTCGGCGAAACGGGAGGACCATGTTACCGGTACCATTCAAATGTTCTTGAATGTGTGCATTTTTTCCATCAAACATTTGCGATATTCGGTCTTGCTGTACGATGGGAGTCTTGAAGAAGCACAGGTGATTGAACCACCCATGGAAGCCTACGATGAGTTCCACCAACGTGTTCAAGACATTCACCGCCTCAGTGCATTGCAAGGTCATCTTGGGTGGGACCAAGAAGTGCTCATGCCATCCAAAGGAGCCTCGTCTCGAGGCGAAATGATGGCCTGGTTAGCCGGTAAGCGCCACGAACAACTGACGGATGGCCGAATGGGTGAATTGTTGGAGGTGCTTGAGCAGGAGGAACTCGATGGCGACCAAGCGGCAAATGTACGCGAGATGCGTCGGGCATACGACCAGGCTGTTCGCTTGCCAAAATCCTTTGTTGAATCCTTTGCACAAGCCCGTTCCGAAGCCTTGGTTGCATGGCAATCGGCACGCGAGGCCTCCGATTTTGAGGCCTTCAAACCCTCGTTGAGTCACTTGATCAGCATGACCAAAGAAAAAATTGCGCTCCTAGGGATTACCTCAACCCCGTACGATGTTCTTCTGGACGAATATGAAGTGGGAATGAAGGTCGAGGATTATGACCCTCTTTTCGCCGGTCTACGCGAGCGTCTAGTTCCCCTCTTGCAAGCCATAACAAGCGCACAAGCCGCTTCAGACATGCCCTCGCTTCCTGCTGAACTTTCCTTCCCTGTTGAGGCGCAAAAAGCGTTTTGTGAAGCGGTCTCAAAGAACATGGGCTTTGATTTTGAAGCCGGAAGAATGGATGCGTCAACTCACCCTTTCTCGGCAGGTCTTTGGCCAGGCGATACCAGGTTCACCACACGTTTTGATGAAAAAGACCCCTTTTCGTGTTTGTATGCCGTTATGCATGAAACGGGACACGCCTTGTACGAACAAGGGCTCGACCATCAGCACCGCTTCACACCTCGTGGAGCAGCGGTCTCATTGGGTGTTCACGAATCTCAAAGCCGTTTTTGGGAAAACCAAATCGGGCGTACACCGGCCTTTTGGAAGGTGGTTCTGCCTTGGTTCCGCTCTTCATTCCCGGATGCCCCCGATTGGGATGAGCATGCACTCAATCGCTTAGCCAACCGTGTTGAGAAGGGCTTCATCCGGGTGGAAGCCGATGAAGTCACTTACAACTTGCATGTGATGCTTCGTTATGAAATTGAAAAGCAACTGTTCAACGGCGACCTTGAGGTTGACGACTTACCAAAGGCGTGGAATTCCATGTTCAAGTCGTGGTTTGACGTTGATGTCCCTGAAGATCGGTTGGGTTGTCTGCAGGACATCCACTGGTCGATGGGCGCTTTCGGATATTTCCCAACTTATACACTCGGGAACCTGTACGCAGCCCAACTTTTGGAAGCCATGGCTGGAGAACTTGGCGACATTGATGCCCTTGTAGCGTCGGGTGATTGGCAACCAATGCTGGATTGGTTGCGCCCTCGCATCCACGAACGCGGAAGCCAAGTTTCACCAGCACAACTCATCGAGGATGCGACCGGTTTGCCACCGAGCCCAGAACCCTTCTTGCGCTATGTCGAGCGAAAGTACGG
>DUIU01000012.1:0-3698 GCA_013330155.1 Candidatus Poseidonia sp.
TGAACAAACCATTGCCCTTCATGTTCACAACGATGAATGTTGGATCACATCTCGTGGCGGACGCGTGCAACGGCGTTCACTCTTTGACGGGCAACTCATTGAGGAACATTTACTCGAAGGGGTTGAGAGCCCATTGGAACACCACTTCAAACACGGTGAGCATGACTTGCTGTGTTCCACCAGTGGGACGGTCACTTGGTTAAGTTCCATGAGGGTGGTGAAGCACGCCCAGTTGAGCGGGCCAGTCCAAAGTGCTGTCTGGGATGAACAATTCAATGGATGGCGTGTTGCAGGATGGAGAGAGGAAATCGTTCTCGCACCGAACCATCATGAACGCCGGGCCACACGAGAGTTACCGGTGCACATTGTTCCTCTTGGCCCGGGAGCTTTGGTTTTATTCAACGATGGGTCGTGGGAAAACAGCCCGTTTGAATTCGCAGCGGCCAACGAAGAGTGATTCACTCGTTCATTTCGGTGTAACCGCATTGCCCACAGGATTTGCGGTCCTTGTGGATGGCCAAGAAGACACCTTGACCGCATCGGTCAACCGGACAGTGCTCAGCACGAACCAGCTTGCCGTCTTCGATTTTGTACTTTGACCACTTGGCCTTGGGGTTAGGACCGTCTCCCATCATTCATCGCCTCCTTCTGTCTTGGCTTCTTTGGCCCCTGAAGAGCTGCGTAGTGCCTCGTGTCGGGCGTTGATGTATTTCGGTTCAACGGCCATGGCTTCTGCGGAAGCGTAAATGTAAGCCAAGCCGGTCGTCAATGGCTGGCCGAAGCGAGTGGAGCAATCCTTGACAACGATGAGGTCCCGATTGGAACCTGGTTCAAGTGAGTGAACAGCATCGATGACCTCTTTACGAGAGGGGGTTGATTTCTTGTCATGCTTCCAACTGAATGCAAGCTCAACGCGGTTCAAGATTTTGTTTTCTGTGCGGTCTTCTTTTTGCATGATGTTCACCTCAACGGATATTGACTTTCAGAGCATAGCGGCCGGGTTTATCGACCTGCAAACGCTTGGCAATTTCTGAGCGTTCTGGATTCACGATGATGACATACCCGGTCCAATCGGATGAGACTGGGGCTGAGGGGCAGCGGGGGCATTGGTCCACACCGTCTTTGAGTACGAGGTGGCACTCGCCACAGGAAAATGGCATCTTGACCATGTTCACTCACTCCCCTTCTTCTTCCACTGAGGTGAGCCGAGACCATCTTGCTTGCTGGTAAGACCAATCTTTGAGCGACGTGGGTCGGAGGTATCAGGTGAGAGGGAAACGATGCGGGCTCGCACGAAAGACCCAATCGAAAGTTCACGGCCAGTTTGACGGCCAGTGATCTTGTTCGCACCAATGTTGATGTCAACGGGTTCATCCATGATTTGGGATTTGTGAAGAAGGGCTTCCATTGGACCAATTCGGACGAATGCACCGAATTCGTTAACCTCAGAGACGGCTCCTTCAACCACTTCTTGGTCGTCCATGCAAAAGAGAACTGCATCAAACTGAACGCGTTGGTAAATGGCGCCATCACCGTGGATGATTCGGCCTCTTCCGAGGGTTTTGTGGTTGTTCGTGACCAAAACAAAGCGGTTCTCTGAATCGAATTTCCCTTCAAACGCATCCATTGACAAACGGTCAATGTGCTGGTCAAGGGATTGTCCCTTTCGCATGTATTCCGCTGGAATGCGGATGGTGTCTTCCTTGGTTACGACCTTGTACATTTCATCACCTCTTTGCGTTCTCGAGAGGCACGATGGGGACGGGAAGTCAAACGACTATTCCGTCCTTCACCGGTGAACCCTCAGGAGAGAATGCGACCGAAGTCAGTCTGTCCACCGACGGCCCCTATTTAATTCAAGCGGCAACCCCGATGGAAACATTCCACGGCGTGGCCTTGTTTCGCTGGTCTTGAAGCAAGCGAGAAAAGGGGTTTTAGATGTTGAAGGAGCCATAAGCAATAACAACCCCCCGAAACAGGTGAAACATGATGACAGCATCCAGGCCATTCGGCGCCCCACGCAATGCTGTCGCATTGGTGATGGTTTGGCTGATGCTGAGTGTGGTCGCAACACCCCTTTTCCAGCCTGTTGTGCTGGATGAAATTGAGGTTGTCATGACCACGGAGACATCGTGGCAGGGCCTCGAACAACCTTGGTCACAATACGCACGAACACCTACGCACAACCAAACGGTCCCCGCCCACAGCCCTGACGGAGGACCTGGCACAGGGAGCATTGACAACATGACCTCCCTGGCTACGCTTGAGAACCCTGTCATCAACTGGCAAGTTTTCAGCGGCCAAACAGAAAGCGACGCTTACGGTTCGGTCATCGGCGATTTCTCACAGAGTGTATCGGCGAGTGAAACAGCCTCAGAGCGCTGTGGAGAGGGAACATTATTCCCCGTCATGATTTCAAGTGAAATCGTTGATTCAACCCGCACCAGCTACCTGAACATCGTTTCAGGCAATGACGCGAAAATCGCGTGGAAAGTAAGCCTCGGAGCCACCGAAACCATCCGCTCCACGCCCATCATCCATGATATTGACGATGATGGTTTTCCCGAGGTAATCGTGACATATGACACACAAGGTGCTTTCAACATCGATGTGTGGTCGCCGAGGCTTACCTGCACAGAAGCCAACTGGCAGACCTCCGGCCACAGCAATGAACTGGTGTGGTCCTACAGCGATGCTGAGGTTCGGATTGGGTCACCATCACCGCACTGGCCAACAGCCAACAGCGATCACTTAGCGGTCACCCAGCCACTCCTTGCCGACTTGGAATTGGATGGCACGCCGGAGGTCATCGTAGCGTTGGTGGACGACCCAAACAACAATCCATTGGTCAAAGTGAACGCTTACAGTTTGACAACGGCTCAGCCAACCGAAGAGGAATGGAGCGTTTCTCTTGACCGAGGAACGCACCCCTCCGACCCAGTTTGGGCCCAACTTGACAGCACGACCAGTTCCGTCGTTTTGACCACCATTGATGGCGAGTCGGGCAACATGTGGATATGGAAAATTGATGGAAGCACGGGTTCATTGGACTGGGAAAGAGTGGCTGTTCAAGGCACTGATAGCGATGCTGATTCACCCCGCCTACGTCTCCCGGGCCCCATCATTGTTCAACTCGATCAAGACAGCGCACCTGAGATGATTCTCACCGTCCCGACCGACGCCAATGGCCGAACATCTGGAAGTGGAGCTCGCTTCATTGGCATGGAACTCACGTCCACCACCGAGGTGTTCAACTTCCGGGCACAGAATGGCTACGCCGATACTCAGCCAATGGCCTTGGACACCGATGATGATGGTATTGATGATCGCTTGTGTTGGGTGACATGGTACTCTGAAGAATCGTTCAATTTCAACCGGAAAGGTATGCTCGGTTGCACAGATATCTCCGATAGCACACCGGTCACTGAATGGACCCGAGACCTTCAGCGAGGGGCAGGAAACGACAACGATGAAATTGCTGCATCACCACCGTTTTGGTTGGACATTGATGGGGAGGGAACGCCCGAAGTGTTGGTTGGTTTTGGTCGACGGTTTTGGGCCTTTGACGGAGACACCGGTGCTTCGGCAGACATCAACAACGCCTGGTCGACACCACTCAGTATGCCCCACAGGGTTTGGTCGGCTCCAGCCATTGCTGATGTGGACGGAGACGGACACATCGATGTGCTCTATGGTGA
>DUIU01000012.1:4075-4830 GCA_013330155.1 Candidatus Poseidonia sp.
GGCCTTTCGTTTAATCCAGCCCAAGCCGACCCAGGTGTAACCGTGACCGTAACAGGACAGTTCGCTAACGTGGGCACGGCCGAAGCCGATGATGATGTGGATGCCGCCATCATCATGAACGGTGTTGAACTCAAACGAGAACGTTTCACCAGCAGTGAACCCATCGCACCCTCAGGCGAAGGCGGACCTCTGACATTTTCAGCGGACTTCGTGGCCGAATTGGGAGTCCACGAGTTTGAATTGATGTTGGATGTGAACCAAAACATCTCCGAACAACGAGAGGATAACAATCACGAACGAACCAGTTTTACCGTCGTTGAGCCTTACCTTGCAGAATTAAGTGGACCTCTCGAGACGCCTCGAATCCCTCCGGGCACATCACAGACCGTGGACATTCATTTGCTTGCCACGGGATCAAGGCCAGGAGACTGGTCAATTGCTGTAGACGATGACCAACTTCCAGACGGGTGGAGTTTTGAACTTTCAAACAATGAAGCAATGACTCGAGAATTGGTTCCAAACGTGCCCCAAACCATCACCTTCGATGCCAGCGTGCCTTCAACGGCTTTGGGCGATGAATCAGGAATGGTTTCCTTCCTGCTCTCCTTGGTGTCCGACCCCACCGTGAACACAACGCTTGATGTTCAACTCGATGTGTTCCGTACTCGCGGCCTGGATTTGAGCGGGTCGAGTGGAATGAACAGTTCGTACGGACAAGGACGTCCGGGCCAGACAGCCAAAGCATGGTTTATGGT
>DUIU01000012.1:5166-5334 GCA_013330155.1 Candidatus Poseidonia sp.
CTTGGAAACGCACCGGAATCAACGACTTCCATTACATGGACAGCCCCCTCGTGGGGAGGCTCGCCCTCAATTCACGATGCATCAGGCCAAGAATTGTTCAGCATCGCCTTGAATCCCGGTGAATCCAAAGCCCTGTTTGCCCACTTGCCCACCCCGCCATCCGTCAGC
>DUIU01000082.1 GCA_013330155.1 Candidatus Poseidonia sp.
CTTTCGTCAGGTCGGAGTCTTCCAGTTTGTCCACCAAGCGATAGGCAGGGATGTCGGGAGGCAGATGAGCCGGTCGTCGTTCCTCCAAAGCGAATCCTTGAGATGAACGCAGGCTGCACGAAGGTGCGCCATGAAGGTCAGCGTGCAAGTACATGTCTTCGTTCGAGAGGTGCTTTTTCACCACGGAGTCGTTGCCTTTGGCGTCTTTTCCGCCAACCAGTAGATGACCCCCTTCAATCATACCCCAGCGGTGCTGTTCAAACCACATCCGTTTGCTTCGCTTCAAACGGTTCAGCTTTCCGCTTGCCTTTTGTTTGGCTTCACTCTTTCTTGCTCGTTTGAGCTTTCGCTCAGTTTCTGCCAAGGCCTCAACGGCCCCTGATGTCTTGTTCTTCTGCTTACGAGCCGATTCAAAATACCGTTGTGCATTTTGGTGAACGCTAGCGTCCATCTCCAACATGACCTGGGGGCCTTTGGCTTCGTTGTTCTCATCGGGCAGCAGGACCGTGATGGTGCGGTCTGCCGGAGCGGCACTAACAATCCAAGGGATGGCCTTGATGGCTTTCCGGACCGCACTCCAGCCGTCTCGCTCAACGGCTTGCTTGGTTTGGTCGAGAAGACCTTCGACGTGGGTCCAATGTTCCTGTATCAAGTGGCCAAGACGTTGCTGCTTCTCAATCTTCTCTGAAAAACCACCGAGGGCTTTCTCTTGTTGCGCTTTGCGCCGCTCCAATTTTTCCACTTCCGTGGATTGCCCACGTCCTGGACCTGCCTGCTCAAACCGTTCTTCTTCTCGGCGCTGCAGTGCATGCGCATCGTGTGTGCCCTTCCAAACGTCGATGGATTCGCAAAGTGAAGAATAACTCACATAAGGTGCTCCGTCATGCTGGGGCAGCAAAATCGGTGTTGCTTCAACCGCCCGCTCAGACAGCCAAAGATGCTGTTGTGGTTGTTCAAGGGTAGAGAGGTGAGCCTGCCAATCGCTTGGGTCCTCGGCAACTGGCTTGAACAGAAGGTAGCCTTCACTGGAGGCATCCAAGGCCTTCAACAATTTTGTCAGGGCCTCAAACAACTTCTTGGCGTCGGCATCGGAGGTGGCTGAGTTGGGTTCATGGCCAGCAAGAGCACAAACGGCGTTGGCGTGGGTTGCACCGAGGTTGACTTTCCCGCCCAACGTGGAGACCAAATCTCGGTCGGATTCCTTGAGTAAAGTACCCAGCGATGCCTCATCCAAGCCGTAGGGGTCCATGGCCTCGGGGGGTGGCGTATACGGAACGCCTTTCTTGAGCGTACGACCGGCGTAGGAGGCATGGGTCAAGGGTTGGATGATGATGCCATCCTGGTCAACGAGGATGATGTTTCCATCACGAAAGACTTCGACGTAAAGCGTTCTCTCTCCGTTTTTTGTATCGAAAGAAAACGCAAGAACTCGGTCAAAACCGACCTGTTGGACGCCGGTGAGTCGAGCGTTTCGAAGGTGTTTTCGAAGCACCATGGCAAACGGTGGAGGCGTCATGGGCATGGGGCGGTCCCGTTGGGAGGTGTAGATGCGTGCTCCTCGAACAAACACGATGTCCCGCTGGTCTACCGCCTTTGGGTTCACTCGGAGGACGATTTGTTCGTAATGGGGCATGTAGGCTTTTTTGACATAAGCACCTTTCAGGGCGTCCAATTCTCGCGCCATCACGCGCAAGTCAAATCCGGACATTGCCTTCTTCATGGGCTCACCTTTGACGATTCCAAGGGATGAGGTGTGATGAAGGTTTCATGCTCACTGGATGTCATGAAAGCGCAGCAAGACCTTCCCGATGTTTTTCGCATCGTGGATGTACTGATGGGCCTCTTGGATGTTCTCAGCGTCAAAGATTCGGTCGACAATGGGCTCAAGATGACCGGATTGTATCCCTTCTACGATGCGATCCAGCTGCTCATGCATGACCGCTTCGTTGGACCATGTGCCCATGTGGACGCCAAACACGGCCCGATTTCTTGTCATCAAACGGAGCGCATCAAATTTCGGAGTTTTTCGCAGGGCGAACAAGGCCTTCAGCAAGGAACGTTTGCCGGAAGGTGCCGCCGCTGACATCCCATAGGTGTAGAGCCGTCCACCCTCAGCGAGGCAGGAGAGGCTTCGACGGAGGTGGTCTCCTCCGATGGGGTCGAGGATGTGGTCAACCCCTGTTCCGTCGGTTTCTGATTTGATGATGGCTTCAAAGTCCTCGTTGTGCCGGTCGATGGGGCGAGCGTCGTATTGCTTGATGATGTGGTGCTTGGGTTTGGATGAGGTGGCCCAAACCTGCTTCACTCCGGCCCATTTGCAGAGTTGCAAAGCAGCGGTTCCAACCCCACCTGCCCCACCGTGAATGAGCACCTTGTCCTCGGGTCTGAGATGACCAAGGTGATGCAACATGTGGTGCGCGGTCATGTAGGTGACGGGCGTCGAGGCCGCTGCCTCCAGAGAAATCCCTTCTGGAAGCGGAATGACGCGGTCAACTGGAGCGACAACAAAGCTGGCTTGACCACCACTTCGCATGGCGGCCACGACCTTCTGTCCCACCTCAACGCCCGATACGTTCTCGCCAAGAGCGTCAACGACACCGCTGACTTCGTAGCCAGGGGTGAAGGGAAAGGGCGGGCGGGGCTGATAGAACCCCATTCGCATCAAGAGGTCAGCAAAGTTGATTCCAGCATAAGCGACCTTGATGCGAACTTCGTCTTCGCCCGGCATTGGTAATTCCATGGATTGGGTGGTGATGGCTGAAACGCCACCGGCTTTGGTGATCACCACTCGTTTTGCCGTTGTCATCAATTCGTCCTCCATGTTCCGTTTTCTTCGCACACCGTGCCGTCGGCAGCAAGGGCCCGCAGGTGTGAGAGGGTTTGGTCAACCGCTAACCCCGGATGGGCATCCGGTGTGTCAGCGTAAGCCTCTTTGGCAATCTTCGCCAGTTGAGACGCTCCGTTTTGCACGGCCTCCAACACACGCGCATGGCGAGCTCGTCGGTGTGAAAGGTAGTGGTCGATGAGTCGGTCGGGAATGGCCACGACAGGGCCGTGACTCGGGAAGACGAGGTGGGGTTTCAGAGCTTTGAGACGCTCCAATTGAAGGAGGTATTCGTTCATGTCGCCCGTGTGAGGAGGGATGAGAATGGTTCCGATGCCGGCCAACATATCGCCGGCGACCAATCCCGCCTCACTGAACAAACAAATGTGGCCAGGATGATGCCCGGGAGTGATGAGCACCGTCCACGTTTGTCGGCCAAGGGCGAGGGTTTCTCCGTCGGACAGCACCCGCTGGCAAGGAACGCTTTTTGCCGTGTAATCGCTTCCCCAAACGGGAACATCAAACGCTTCTCGAAGCAGGGACATATCGGCCAGATGGTCGCCGTGGCTATGGGTGAAGAGAATCGCCTTCAATTCACCTCGATGGCGCTCAACGGCGGTTGCCAGCGCCTCCATATCCTCTCGCATGCGCACGGCCGGGTCAACAACGATGAATTCCCCTTCCGGGTCGCCAACGAGGTAGCAATTGGTGTGGTCGGCAGGCGGTAGGGTGGCCGTTTTGATGGGGATGACTTCCACGCCATGGGCGAAGAGGATGGAGCGTCGCCCAGGCAAGCGCTCGGCGATGTCTTCTGCAGCCGATTCCATGTCCCGTTCAAGCCGTTCAAGGGTTCGCTCAATCTCCATCAGCAGGGTAACGACCGGTGGGGCGACCTTGATTTCATGGGCCATCCAACGCTCCAGGATTTCGGTGGGTTTGGCCCACATGATTTCGGTGAATTCGGTCTGCGGTTCCAAGTCAATTTCAGGAACTGTGTCCCACGCACCGAGGTGGAGGTGGAGGAAGGCGTTGTCGAATTGAACCGGGCCAAAGGGAGGTGTGATGCGATGGCTGAGGATGCGGATACGCTGCCGCTCGACGGGAAAGGCCTCGTCCAAAGCAAGAGGTAGCCACTGCTTTTTGTCCTCAACAATGGCGAGGCGATCCTGTGGTTCCAAAGCGATGGCCCCCGTCCCGTCGGCGGCGATCCCAAGTTCCTCACTCATTTCCCGCATGATGCAAGCGATGGAAGCGGCTTCGGGACCTTCTAGGGCAGGCAGTGTTTCAACGGCTGCACGGTCAACGGAAGACACGCCTCCGCCGGGAAAGGCCCAGTAGTTGGGAAATGCCCGCATGGTTTTGGCTCGAAGGCCAAGCAGGACTTCAACGCCTTCTGGGCCGTCCCGTGTGAGGGTCATGGTGGCTGTAGGACGTGGAGCGCCCCTCGCCCGGGCTGCCATGGACACGCCTTCAGGAACCTCACTCATGGACGCCGCTCGCGGGTTGCACTTTCAAAGGCTTGTGAATGCATGGCTTGTTCTGTGTTGGATGGCGTCGCCTTCAAATAAAGCGGACGAAGAGGGGTGAACATGACTCATGATTCAGTTGAGGAACACCTCGCTGAACTGGCCCAGTTGGTCGCGGAAGCTGAAGCCATGGGAGTCGATATCTGGCCGGAGACCAAACCCGTCCGGCCATGGGCAAAGTACGCTCTTGCTTCATTCATGATCATCATGATTCTCTCATGGGTCTCAAAAGCAATGGTTCGGTTTACGAATCTTTGACCTTTGTCTCCTCACCGCTGAATTGAAGAAGGCAACCGAGGTGGCACGGCCACAGTCCCTTAGTGTAGCGGTCCATCATGGAGGATTCTGGTTCCTCCGACCTCGGTTCAAATCCGGGAGGGACTACCACCGCTTCCTTTTCCAGCAAAGCGTTGAACGTTTCAAACACATTTTTAGGGTGGCCTAAACTTTATGTGGTGGGGACTTTTCGGGTGGCCTAAATCGGAGATGAATACGATGATGAAAAAATGGAAAACGAACAACAAAATAGCATGCAGTACGATGGTTTTGGTGATGTTGATGGCAGGTTTGAGCGGGTGCATCGGAAGCGACGATTCCGAAGAAACCCTGCGCATCGCCTTCTCGGTGAAGGACGATTACGCTTCCTTTAATGAAAACCCACAGAAGCTCGCCGACTATCTCAGCGACGCCACGGGATTGAACGTTGAACTCTACCCCATCACCTCAGACAGCCTTGCGCTTGAGGCCTTGCGATTCGGTAGTGCCGACATGGCCTTCCTCGATGGTGGCGCCGCATGGATGGGCTGGCAGTCCTATGGCCTTGAGGCCATGGCGGCCGACATGAAGAGCGACGGTCGTACGTACTACAGCGCTCACGCATGGGTGCTCAACGACAGTGCTGCTGGTCAAGCGGCACTGGATGACGATGACGCCACCGACCCGTTCGCTGAGCTTGCTGGCGAGGTATCTTGCCACACCGGCTGGCTCAAATCTGCGGGTATGCTGATCCCAATGGGCTACTTCATTGGTCAGGGTTACGCAGATGTTGTGGGCGACGAGGACGACATTGAATCGCTTCGAAACACCATTTTCAGCCATTTTTCTGAAGACGCTTCCATCCCAGAATCCGGCTCGCTCTACTACGGTTACTCCGGTGCACTGCGATGCCTTTCCGAAGGCGAAGGCGCCGTTGCCTTTGCCAAGGATTCCACCGTGGATGCTTACTGTGCAGCCGATGACGAAGAGCGTGAATCTTGGTGCCTTGATCGGGACCGCTACGTTGCCCTGCCGGCCTTCGGCCAAGCACCATCGCACCCGTTGATGTATCAGCCCGATACGGTGGATGATTCCACGCGAGAGCTCATCGTTTCAGCCTTGTTGGCACTGAACGACACCGAAGACGGTCAATCCATCCTGGAAAACATTCTGAACACCCCTGGTTTGATCGAAACCAACGCCGAGGACCACTTGGGCTCCTACGGTGGGCTCATTCAGCATGTTCCGGGAATTCAGGGTTACCTTGATGAGAAGTATTCGTCGGCGTGAGTCTGTTGGAAGAAGTTCTGGTCCACCTGCACGACGTAGCCATTGGCTACGATGTCCCCTTGATTGAGGACATCAACATCGAAGTCATCGCAGGTGACGTGATCGCTGTTCTTGGGCCCTCCGGCATTGGGAAAACGACACTCCTGAGAACCATTGCCGGCTTGGTCCGCCCCCTTGAGGGGGACGTTGAACTCGCGGTCCCCTCCCGAGGAGGATTGGGCTACATTCCGCAGCGATTGGGACTCATTGGAAACCTCACCGTTCGGGACAACGTCGAGATGGGCACGCGTGTCAGCCTCTCACGGTGGCACTTGCCGTTTTTCCCAGTCCCCGGCAAACAACGACGCATCGCCGAACGGGCGATGGAAGATTTGGATATCCTCACGCTGGCCGACCAACCGGTTCGGATTCTTTCGGGTGGTCAACAACGCCGTGTTGCTACCGCGAAAACCGTCGCTCAGCGACCTAAGTTGGTACTGGCCGATGAGTTTCTCGGCGAACTTGATGACGACAACGTTGAGATCGTGATGGAGACCGTACGCCAGGCCATTGACGCACAGAACTCGGCCATGATCATGGTTGAACACCACGAAGAATTGGCCAAGGAGGTCGCCAATCGAATTTGGCGGATCAAGGACGGTCGTTTAATTGAGGAGTTGGTTCGGTGAATCGTCGATTGAGCTTGACCGTTGTTGTGGTCCTGGGCCTGGCATTGTTGACCTTCCTCAACCTCGTCGGGGACTGGGGTCGTTTGACCGGAGGGATGTCCAATCTGGGCGTCTTCTTCCGGGAGAGCTTGTGGCCGCCTGACTGGTCGGTGCTCGAACCTCAATCCTACCCTGTTTGCGAGGCTCGCTTCGAATTCACCTGCTCTGTTGCTTGGTTGGGTATGGTTGAAACCATCAAAATCGCCTTTGTCGCTACCGTCATTGGTTTTGTGGTGGCGCTTCCACTTTCGGTGATGGCAGCCAGCAACCTCTCGCCATTTGAAATTGCAGTTCCCACTCGAATTCTTCTGGCGGCCATGCGCTCCTTGCCTTCCATCATCTGGGCGGTATTGTTCATGATCATCTTCGACATGGGCACCCTTGCAGGTATTTGTGCGATGTCCTTCTACACGGTTGGCTATCTCGGAAAGTTGCAGTTTGAGTCAATGGAAGGCATCAAGAATGCACCGCTGGAAGCCGCCAAAGCCATGGGTATGACGCGAACGGAGAAGGCGTGGTTGGTGGCTATCCCCGAATCTGCCAACCAATTACTCAGCCATCTTCTGTTCATGTTTGAGTACAACGTGCGCCATGGCACCGTCATTGGCCTGGTCGGTGCAGGAGGCATTGGATTGTACCTCAACACCTACCTCAAACTTGCTCAATACGACAAGGTCGTGGCTCTTTTGGTCGTGGTCTTCTTGGTCGTGGTGGTCATTGATTTCGTATCGATGGTCTTGCGTTCTGCTGTCACCGAAGAGGGCGACGTTGAACGCCCGTCGTGGTCATCGTTGTTTTTGCCGGCTGCCATCTCCTCCACTTTGCATCCAACACCAATGCTGAAGGATGCAAGCCTGAAAGAAAGCGAGTGATTCACTTATCGGCTGCGATGTGGACGTTTCCGTCTTTGTAGAAGATTTGAATCTGCTCAGGGGCCTTCTTCGTCAAGGCAGCCACGGCATCGTAGACTTCATCTTCAGAGACCTTGAACGCCTTCGCCGCATCTTTGGTGGACCATGGCTGAATGTGGAAATCGCTCTTGACGAGCCACTTCAACAACTTGGCTTCAAACTCGGTAATTTCGTCGGCCATGAGATGAGCACGAGGCCTTAACTCAAAATGTCACCGATGGTTCTCATCCAAGAGCAACCATGCGTCGGCAGCATTCCTCGGCGTCGATGTCGCCATTGAGGAGGGTGTTGAGGGCCTTGGTGAACGGAATGTTGAGTCCGGCATCTTCCGCTCGTTCCACGAACATTCGACAGGCGCGAACACCTTCTGCAACCATGTGCATTTTCTCAAGCGCATCATCGAGCGAAAGGCCGGTGCCCAATTTTTCACCCATGCTTCGGTTTCGGCCGTGAGGTGAGGTGGCTGTGACGTACATGTCGCCAAGACCGGCTGGCCCAAAGGCCACCTCCGCTCGTGCTCCTAATTCGGCCAAAAGAAGGCAACCTTCTTTGAAACCCGACATGAAAATCGCTGCCTTGAGGTTGTCGCCTCCCAAATCGCCGACTTGTTTCAAGCCGTCAACCAGGCCGCAAGCAAGAGCGACCACGTTTTTGTAAGCACCCCAAAGTTCAGCTCCCACAGGATCGCTGGCCGGATGCAGAATGAAACTTGGCGTGCTGAGGGTTTGGGCGAGACGTTGAGCGATGGCTTGGTCCTCGCTGGCCACGAGCGCCGTTGTCATGACACCTGATGCAGCCTCGGGAGCGATGGTTGGACCGGTCAGTACCGCCAGCGGGTTGGTTTTTCCTTCTTCCTTGAGACGGGTATGGATGGCTTCGGAAATCAATCGCTTCCCTGGTGCCAATCCTTTGGCTAAATCCAGCAAGACATGGCCGGGCTGGAGGTGAGGAAGAACATCTTCCATCACGTCCAAAATCACGGATGATGGAACCGCTAATACCACGATTTCAGAGCCTTCAATCGCTTCTTCGAGGTGCATGGTGACGTCCAATCCCTTAACAGGATAGTCGGCCAAGTACTTCTGGTTCACACTCTCCATCATGATGGATTCGTAGACCTCTTGTTCAATGGTCCATCCTTTGACCTTGTGCCCTTCAAGAAGCCACAATCGAGCGATGGCTGTACCCCAGTTTCCCAATCCCAACACTGCGATGTGCGCCATGTCAATCGATGACTTCGCCCCTTCGTTGGTTTATACCATTTCGGGCAACATCTTGAACGAAAGTGAGGATTTGAGGGCGTTCGTGAACGGGCCACTCAGAACAAATCGTCGTCTTCTTCGTCAAAGTCGAAGACATCATCTTCGGCTTTTTCCTCTTTCTTGGTGTCCTTCTTTGCTCCTTTTTTGGCCTTGGCAGCGGGCTTTTCTTCCTTGGCCGCTTCAGCTTTCGGGGCTTCTTCTTCGGGAGCTGGTGCCGCAGGAGCAGGTGCTTCAGGAGCCGTTGCCGCTCGAGCAGCAGCGATTTGCGTCTCTTTGGTGCGCAGTTCTGCTTCGCTCTTGCCAGTTTGCAGTGAGAGGGCTCGCCTTCGGTCTTCTCGGGCTTTGCGTTCAAGTTGCTTGTGGCGGGACTTCTCGATGTTCTGCATCATGTACATGGCGTCGTGTTCCAACAGCGGTGAATCGGAGATGAGCGTAATGTCAAGCCAACCCCCGTCTTCAACGATGAATTCAGCCAACGGCTCAAAGTTGAGGTCGGACTTTTTGATCTGTGTGTAATGCAAAGCGTTGCCCGTTCGGTGTTCAACCCCGGAGAAGTGGCAGTAGAATTGCTTGGTTCCAATGCTTTCACGAACCATGTCGAACAGTTCACCGTAATCTTCTGAGGTTCGCATTTGACCGTGGCCCCTTGCGTGGATGTGAGCGATGTTGAGAACGGGGATGGTGCCTTCGACGTGGTTCACCACTTCGAGCACCTCTTCGAGGCTGCCCCAGAGTTCTTGTCGACCAGATGTCTCTACACCAATCTTGGACGGTGTTCCGTTCTTAATCCAAGGGAATACGGGGAATTCATCCTCATCGTCGTGCCAGATTTCGTGAATGCGGTCGACGATACCTGAATAGACGTTCGCAACCTGTTGATTGGCGGCTTGACCACGCCCGAAGTCGCCGTAATGTCCGGCGTGGAGGGTGATGTGGCGGGCGTTGATGGTACGGGCTGCCTGGAGGGTTGCTTCGATTTTCGCCAGTGATCGTCCACGTTCGACTTTTCCACCGAGGAGTTCAGAATAATATGGACCGTGGATGTTCATCTCAAAGTCCGTTTTGTTGGCCAGAACACCAGCCTGCCAGTACTGCTCGAAGTGTTGAGGTGCCACCATGCGGACCGTTTGGACCTCCATGGTTTCAAGACCGAGGGAAATGATGTCGTCCATTCCTTCAACGATGGTGCGTCCTTTACAGGAGAGTGGAACACCTGCTGGACCGAGTTTCACTGGCATCTTTTTCCCCCCCCGAAACCGACCCAAGGGACATCACATGATAATGTCTTTCTGTTGGCTGTCCGCTAAATTCGTGGAGCCGGTTGCTTTCAAGAGTGATTGGATACGACTCTTCATGAAGGTGAGACCGGAGGGAGCCTCCATGGAGCCTCATGTACGTCGCGCAGTCGAAGCGTTCCAAGCGGGTCAACCTGTGTGCCTCTTTGACTCTGAAAAGCGAGAGGGCGAAACCGACCTTCTTTTCCCCGCAGCGATGGCTGAACCAGCAACGATGCGCCAACTAAGGCAAGACTGCGGCGGGCTCCTCTTCCTCGCCATCGGTGATGAGGTAGGCGAATGCTTTGGCCTTCCGTTTCTCCAAGACCTCCACACCTCGGACGACCTTGTTCAAAGAAATCCAGTGCTCAGCCATCTCATCACCAATGACCTTCGCTACGATGCCCGGTCGGCGTTCACCCTTTCCATCAACCACCGTGAAACCTACACCGGCATCACCGACCACGACCGAGCGCTTACCACCCGCCGATTTGCTGAGTTAGCAACCGATTGCTTAGCGGACGGCGTGGCCGTTGAATCGGCCATGAAGCGCTTGGGTGAGGAATTCAGAACCCCGGGTCATATACCGGTCTGCCGAGAGGCAAAAGGGGGCCTGAGCGTACGCCAAGGCCATACAGAATTGGCGGTTGGTCTCGCTCGTCTTTCAGGAGCGACCCCGGTCGTGATTGGAGCTGAAATGTTGCAACCTGACGGCGATCATGCGCTATCGGTAGCCGATGCACGAGCATGGGCGCAATCCAATGGTATTCCTTTCCTCGAAGGGGCAGACGTGGTGGCCGCTTTGGGTCTTTGAGTTCCACCGTCATCCTCATGAAGCAACAGCCTAACCCGTGTATGGTGGTCCCATGAAGCGTATTCTTGCAGTCGGTGTGTTCGATTTGCTTCATGCTGGGCATCTGCATTACTTGGAACAAGCAAAATCGCTCGGAGACCATCTCACGGTCGTCGTCGCGCACGATGACACCGTACGAAAGCGAAAGCAT
>DUIU01000079.1:0-708 GCA_013330155.1 Candidatus Poseidonia sp.
GGCCAGCAACTTTCTCGTGGCTTTGACCTGAACTTCGGCAGGGATGAAATGACCTCAGGCGGTCAGCGTGAACACCGCATCGACGTGCTGATTGAAAATCTCAAGTCCATGGATTTGAACCCTGAAGAGTTTGAGTTCTATGTTGCTGGATTCCGCCACGGCGTCCCACCTCATGCAGGCTGGGGACTGGGTGTGGAGCGAATTTTGATGGTGCTCACCGGAGCGAACAACGTTCGTGAAACGGTGCTCTTCCCACGCGACCTCAATCGCTACTGCCCTTGAAGCCCATACGGCTCAGAGGAACAGAAGGACATAGCCAACACCGAACACCACCACGTCACACATGGCGTGGGTGATGTAGGGTATCCAAATGCTACGGTACTTGACATACAGCCAACTGAAAGCGGCTCCGCCGATGAACAGACCCAGGCACGCCAACAAGTTGGCTGAAAGGGAAAATCCGAGGAACCAAAGCGCAAAGAAATGGTGCAAGACAAAGATTCCTGCCGAAACAAGAATCGTCGGCCAACCTGGCCCAAACACCACTTCTCCCTTTTCGACCAAGAACCAACGAAACACGTATTCCTCAAGGACGGAATTTCCAACCGTCCAAAAAACAGCGGCGGCGATGTAGGTGTTGGCGTTGGTCAATCCAAACGGCTCAAGGCTCGCTCGAAACGTGTCACGGTCGACCCGAGATTCACCGAC
>DUIU01000079.1:1049-4954 GCA_013330155.1 Candidatus Poseidonia sp.
ATGAGAAATGCAGCGCCAACGCCACCTTGTCGAACCGGAGACCATGAGAACTTCTGCCCGTCAATGCGAAGATGCCACCATAGAGGGAGCCCCAGCATCCATGCTTTGGACGCCAACCAGACAACCTGCCCCAACAATCCATCCCCTGTTCCAAATGAGGCAAAAATCGATGCCGTCGGAGCGAGACCGACCAACATCAAAGCGAGCAAGGAAAGGCGCTTATCCGACATGGTCAATCACCCCAACCGGATGCAAGGTCGCCCCAATCCTCCGATGCAGCATTGTCTGCTGGTTCAACCGGTGTCATCACAGGGGGCATAACGAGTTCCTCCGCCGCCTCCATGGGATGGGTGAATGCAGGCTCCTGTGCTTCTGGCACCGGTGGTTCCACACTTGGCAAAGGCGATGGCTCGGTCTCAGGCTGCGCAAAGAACACAGGAGGAGCAGCCGGCGTGAATGCCGGCTGGTTTGCAGAAGGCAGGGCGAGGTGGTGTTGCTCAATGAAATCAAACGGGTCGGCCGTGGACGGCTGGCGTCGGTTGTACAGCAAAGCGGCCCCCCCGAAGAGAACGAGAAGACCGATCACCCAAGCCATCATTCCGAACCAAGAAGAAAAGGTAGCACTGTTTGGAAAAGCATCGTAAGCATTGGCTACGCCATCACCATCGGAATCGTATTTGGCATCGGGGTCGTTGGGAAAGGCATCGGCGAAGTCGCCCACTCCATCACCATCCGAGTCCTGCGTCTCACTGGCATCCAATGGGAAGGCGTCAGCTGAATCACCGACGCCATCAAAATCCGTATCAAGGCATTCCGCGGGGTCAAGCGGAAACACGTCCCCGTTGTCACCGCAACCGTCGTCATCGCTGTCTTCCCATTCCGCTGGGTCGGTGGGGAAACGGTCCAGATTATCGCCAACCCCTTCACCATCCGTATCGTTCCATTCTGCTGAATCATACGGGAAAGCATCGCTGTTATCACCGTAGGTATCGTTGTCTTGGTCGGCCCAATCACCGGGATCATCAGGGAACATATCGGCATTATCACCGTAGCCATCTCCGTCCGAATCCTCCCATTCCGAGGCATCATTTGGATAGGCGTCATTCGTGTTGGAAAACCCATCTCCATCTCGGTCCGGACAACCAGGTGGGGAAGTGGACAAGCCGTATTCCAAAGCACACGCATCACCGTTATCGCCCACGCCGTCTCCATCGAGATCGCTCCATTCGTCCTCATCAAGAGGGAAGGCATCTCCATTATCACCAACCCCGTCTTCATCGGTATCGGCACATTCCTCAGCGTCGTATGGGAATTCGTCGGCATTGTCGCCGCATCCATCTCGGTCGGTATCCATCCATTCACCCGAATCCAAGGGGAAAGCGTCCTCGCCGTCCAGCCACAAATCGTCGTCTGTGTCCTCGTCGCGTTCATCGGTGCCAAGTTCTCCTTCAGCCTCGTTGTCGAGGCCATCATCATCGAGGTCATCGTCTTCCTGGTCGGCGCATCCATCTCCATCCAAATCCGCCTCGTGGGGACCAAGGAGCCCCTGAGGGCATCGGTCATTCATGTCTGAGACTTGATCGTTGTCATCGTCAGCGTCCTCAATGTTAGAACAACCATCTCCGTCGTGGTCGAGAAGGTCGGGACTCAGAGGGCAAGGGTCAACCTGGTCATTGAACCCATCTCCGTCCGTGTCCCGTTGCGAAGGAGCACAGCCATTTTCATCAATAACATCTCCTTGTGTGGTCGATGGACATGCATCATCAGAGTTGAGCACGCCATCCCCGTCATCATCGCGCTGAGACCATGCGCACCCTTGCCCGTCAGCTTGTTCTGAAGACGGTGTCCAGGGGCACTGGTCGAGGTCGTCAACGACAGCATCACCATCGGTGTCGCCAACCCCAATGGCTTCAATGGCAAAACGAGCGATGACATCGTGCATTACCCGTGTGGGATGGGCCTTGTCAAAGAAGATGTATTTGTCCACGTTTGAGGCAACACTGCTGCCGCTATTGCAAATTGGTAAGGGAAGCAAGGTGCTTCCACCCGTGCAGGCAGCATCCTGAACGTTGGTCAATCCAAGCGACTGTTTGTTGGTTGTGATATCGCCAAAAATAGACCATGCATCAACGGTGTGAATGGTCACACCCAGCTCAGCCCGAAGGTTCACGATGAGGGTGGCCAATTGGTTGTTGTAATCGATGACTTCGTTGCGAATGGTGGCCCGTTGCGAAGCACTCCGGCTTTGTATCTCAGGGGTGTCCTCAAGGGGTGGAAGATTGGGTACGATGAGGGTACGCGCCCCGGCGGTGGTCAATTGCCGAATGTGGGATTCCATGTTGGCCGCGATGGTATCGGCATTGGCGGTGCCGTACAAGAAATCGTTTCCGCCAGCCCACAAACTCACCACGGCGTCATTGGGTATGGTCGACTGGACATTGGCCAGATAACTGGTGATTTGTGTTCCCACGTTCGGTATCAAAAGGTAAGCATACCCAGTGCCGGTTTGCGCTCCACCAAAAGCACGGTTGTCCCCCGATGAAGCGATACCGGAACCAATGCTGCTGGTCAGCCCATACGCATCGTACAGGCCACCAAGCCAAACCTCACCGTTGGAGAACCGACCCTGCCAATAGGGAGGAGTGTCAGGAGTATTGAGGATTGATGCTTTGGCGTTGCCCATGTCAGACAGTGAATCCCCAAAGGACAGAAGGGAGCCAGGAACAGCGAGTTTGACTTGTTGGAAGACGACAAACCCTACCTCGTTTGACCCGAGAACACTTCCTGATTCATCGTACACCACGACATCAACTTCATGAAAATGCGACCCTCGGTAAAACTCGACAAAATCCAGATCCACCACGGTGAACGTCCCGGTGGCTGAGAATTCCAAGGAGCCGTTGTCTACGAGGCCTTGTTCATCACTCAGCGACCAGTCCACGCGCAAAAGTTGGTTGAACGGAGCGTTGCGAAGTCGGAGGTCGACCTCAACGGCCTCATCGGACGTCCAGTCATGGCGGTCCACTTCGAGGGGAATCACGGTTGAACGTGCATCGGTGGCCTCTACCATCGGGAAAACTGGCCCGAGAAGGAGGAAAAGAAGGACCAACAAACAACGTTGCACGACTGGCCTAGGGTTCGCGGTTTGAAAGCACTTCCCCCACCACGCAAATCACAAGCATCATAGCCCAAGTACCCGAGAAACAACCATGGCCGTTGACCGCATGCAATGGGGCGCAGAAGCGTGGCAATACGCCGACCTTTACATGCCCGACGACCCTTCTCCTTTCCAAAAGGACGAGGGAATACCTTGCATCATGCTCATCCACGGTGGATTTTGGAAGGATGCCTACAGCCTAGACCTCATGCAGCCTATTGCAGAAGACCTCGCCGAAGCGGGCGTTGCTGCTTGGAACATTGAATTCAAACGCTGGTCGCCGGATAATGAGGGCGTATGGATGGACACCCTTTCCGATGTGCTTCGTGCCTGGGGACAACTCGCCTTGCTGCCCGGAATTGACATCGCTCGCTCCATGGTGATGGGTCATTCGGCTGGAGGGCATCTGGCGTTGCTGATGAGTGCAAAAGCCGAGCGACGTCCTTGGCTTGCCATCGCCCAGGCCCCAATCACTGACCTCATCGGTGCTGATCACGCAGCCCTTTCCGACGACGGCGATGCCGTTCGGCGCTGGATTGGATGTGCACCGGAAGCCAACGAAGAACTGTGGCGTCAACTCAACCCGGTGGACCATCCGCCACGAACCAGTGTCCTGCTGTTCCATGGTGAACACGATGTGGACGTTCCACTGGAACAATCTGAAACCTATGCACGAGTCATGAAAGCCAAGGAGGCAGATGTGCAGAAAGTCTGGCTACCTGGCGACCATTACGACATCATCGACGTG
>DUIU01000052.1 GCA_013330155.1 Candidatus Poseidonia sp.
AATTGATTGAGGCAGGGCTCGAAGACGTGATCGTGTTTGGAGGAGGCATCATTCCCCAAGAAGATCGTCCAGCGCTTCATGAAGCCGGCATTCGGGCCGTGTTTGGACCAGGGACGCCAACCTCTGAAATTCTTGATTTCATCCAACAAGCCTCGGCGAAGAACGATTCCGGTGTAGGGCAAGGAAGCGATTGGTACTGGGACTCCTCATCCTGATGGAGGCGGCAAAAGTGGCCGAAGAACTGCAACAAGCGATCGGTGGAAACCGAAGGGCCATGGCTCGAGTTCTCAGCCAAATAGAAAATGGAGATGTTTTACTTTCAGAAATCATCGGAGGAACCCCATCTATAGAATCCAATGGTTGGTCCATCATGGCCATCACTGGTGCGCCCGGAGTAGGAAAATCAGTCCTGGTTGATGCCTTGATGAGCCAATGGGCTGGCCAAGGATTACGCGTGGCTTTGCTGGCCGTGGACCCAAGCTCTCCTCGAACAGGAGGGGCCTTGCTGGGCGATCGGGTCCGAATGTCATCGGTTGACAATCCTGACATCAAGGACAGAGTCTACGTCCGTTCCATTGCGACTCGTTCCTCCTCTGGAAGTGTCCCCCTCATCGTCGAAGACATGGCGGCGTTTCTCCTTGCTTGTGGCTGGGAACGTGTTCTTATCGAAACCGTGGGCTCGGGTCAAGCCGAACTGCGGTGTGCGGCTGTCGCTGACAGAATTGTCGTGGTGGAAGGCCCAGCAAGAGGCGACGGCATCCAAGCCGAAAAAGCGGGTCTGCTCGAACTGGCTGACATCGTTTTGGTCAACAAAGCTGACCTCGACGGAGCGGAACGTCATGCCGGTGAACTTCGGGAATCGTATGCACTCGGTGGCGAGGAGGCTCCTGATGTTATGCTCACGTCGGGACTCAAAGGCATCGGAATCGTTGAGGCAGCACAAGCCTTGCTCTCGTTGGAAAGCACGGGCAGAGCCCTTCGGGCCCGAATGCGTGAACGCTTGCTTGGCCAACATGAGCGACGGTTGGTCCTGCATCCGTCGTACAATGATGTCCTCAACCGTCTTTGCGAGGGCACCTTTGATATTGAAGAGGCGTTAAAACACCTTCAAGGCGAAGGAAATGGGCGGCCAAGTTGAACTAACCAATCCTGTGGACACCTCAGTTGGCGGTATGCGCGGGCATATTCTTCGCCGAGGCGTACATCTGTCCATGGCCGCCATCCCCTACCTCTATTTCTCCCACGGAGAATCCGTGGCATCGGCCTTCAGTGTCGAACTCCCGCAAGTCGTCGCTGGTGTGGTCTTGATTGCGCTGATTCTCGAAGGGCTTCGTTTGAAAATGGGATTGACCGTTTTTGGCCAACGCGATTACGAGGCGAAACAAATTTCAGCTCTGGCATGGGGCGCCGTCGGCGTAGGTTTCGTACTCCTCCTTGTACCTCATGAGGCCTATGCATGGCCGCTGATTGCCTCGTTGGCCTTCGGAGACCCACTGATGGGTGAACTCCGACGCAAGGGGATGGAAAGCCGTCAGGTCATGATCTATGCAACGCTTCTTCTCTTGGCCATCTGGGGATTCTGCTCCCTGCAGTTTGGCACCCCGGTGTGGATGGCTCTGCTTTTGGCCCCGGTGTGCATGATTTCTGAATGGCCTCGCTTAACCTACATCGATGACAACGCCACGATGCTTTTGATTCCGCTCGCCCTTGTTTTGCTTTTGGAGCCATTTGCGCTGGTCATGGCTTGAAGTCAACGATTTGCAGGCCGGAGATTCAATACGTTGAAATGGTGGTTTCCTGTCGTTGGAATCAGTGAAGGACATGGCTGACGAACCCACAAACTCGGACCCTCCCCAAATCGCATACGGAATGGCCTTTGCTTTGGCCATCGTTCTCCTTGGCGTCGTGATGTTCCGCTACCCTCTTTGGTAATCAAATATCTTTGATTTTGAACATTCCTTCAAAAGGGTCGGCCCGGTGGTCAGGCTATGTGTGGCATCGCCGGTGTATTAGGACACCCCGATGCGAACATGTTGCATCGAATGAACCGATTACAGAATCATCGCGGACCGGATGAAAACGATATCTGGTTGGACGAACATGTTGGTTTTGCTCACGCTAGACTTTCCATTCTGGACCTCCAATCCAGTCAGCAACCAATGTCCAGCTCTGAGGGGGATGTTCTGGTTCTCAACGGTGAAATTTACAACCACCTGGAGTTGCGTGCACAGCAACCAAATTATCCATTCAAAACGCTGGGTGATACCGAGGCCATCCTAGCGAACCACCAAGCAGCAAAACAGCGACAGACGACACCACTGACTGCCAAAGAACATGCTTCATGGCTGGCGAGTTTGGATGGGATGTATGCCCTTGCCTTGTGGAACCCTGGTGCAAAAGAATTGATTCTCGCTCGAGACCCGATGGGGATCAAGCCACTCACCCGAACCAACGTAAACGGCTCACTCCTCTTTGCAAGCGAGGTCAAGGCCTTTCATGCACATGAACAGTACCAACCACAAATCGACAACGCGGCCATGGCGGCAAGGTTGGTGTGGGAATACCCTCTGGACGGCACCACCTTGCTGAAAGGTGTGCATCAGGTTCGACCGGGAACCGTTGAACGGTGGAACATAAACCAGCGAGGGGAAGCCGTGCTCATCGATTCAGCCAACATCGAGCGTCAGCGGCTTCATCCAACGGAGGATTGGAACCCTTCTCTTCAGGCTCCTGCGCTTCTCGAAAGTTTTGTCGAGGGCGTTCAACAACGATTGATGGCTGACGTCCCTGTTGGGATTGTGCTCTCTGGTGGGCTCGACTCAAG
>DUIU01000228.1 GCA_013330155.1 Candidatus Poseidonia sp.
GCTCATTCAAGCGAGGGCTGGTACGTTCTCACAGAAGGCGAGGAGAATCACACCCTCGTTCTCTTTGATGATGATTTGGTCATTCAAGCATCGCACCCCACCGCTCTTCCTCAGCAAGGAACGGTGTTGGCATACGACCTTGTCGTCAACAACCAGTCGGTCTTCCTTCAGTTGGAAGGTCTTCTCTCCACCACCTACTACAAATCGCCTCTTCCTTTCTCATCCTTTGTTGAAATTGATGGAGCAGACTGGCCCATCCTCACCCCCTCCCCACCTACGGGATTAGAGCCGCCTTGTGACGGAGTTGCAGCGGTGGTTTTGGACTCGGGGAAAACATGGTGCACGTTTGAACAGGGTTTGGTGCGCCTCAATGCAACCGACGGGCATGCAGAGAGTTTGCGACTTCCTGTGTTGTCGGATGCCCCTGGGTTTGGTAAACTCCCTCAGATGGTGCTGGCCTTTGGGGGCGAAGGCGCCGCCCTTTCGGTCGAAGCAGGAGGTGTTCTCACCTCGAACCGTCTCTCGCTTCTCAATTTTTCAAACGGCTCGAGCCTTGCCTTCACTGGCGTGCTGCCCTACGCCTATGGCAACGATTCATCCGTCTCCTTCGACCACCGCGGGTCATACTCTTCGGTGGCCGGTTTTGACCAACTCGCTGACCTTGACGGCGTTGTGTTGGGTCTCATTGCGTTGTCAGATGCCGAAGTGCTGGCGCTTGCCGATGAGAACGAGCGGTCCTTGTTGATGTTTTCAGGGACGGGTTTTGAGGGAGAGGATTCAGCCACGTTGCTCGCTTTGCAAGCCTGGTTTGATGGGCAAAGTGGAATGGAGGACATCCACCTTCGTTTGAGCGCCGTACAACTCGATGCTGCCGAACAAGCGGAAGCCTCCTCGGGTGCGCTCTCGGCCATGTTTCTCGTGTTTGGTACGTTCACCATCGCTGCCGGCGTGTTGCTTTCCTTGACCATCATCATGCTGCTTGCCGATGTCCGTCGTACCGAGTTGGCGACGGTTCGCTCCCTTGGTCTCCGGCGTAGCGATGCAAGGGCTTTCTTCCTCTACGAAGGAGCTGTCTTATCTTTCATTTCCAGTGGGATCGGCTCCGTGGTAGGATTGGTACTCGCCTGGGTCATTTCCGTGGGCTTCTCCTCTATTTTCTCATCCGTTGGAGCTCAGCAATTTGCGTTTGCTTGGACATGGGATTCGCTCCTCGCTGGATGGGTGTGGGGGACCTTGCTAGCGCTTCTTCTCCTTTGGTCAAGTGCCCTCTACAACGCCCAATTGAACATTGTGCGGGCGCTACGCGGTGCCCGGGCCACCGTCAAGAAAGGTGTGCCATGGGGCATTTTCTTGCTTCAAATTTTGGCCTTTGCCATGGTTGGATTGTGTACGTTGTTGCTTTTGCTTTGGGGCATCGATACCTCGCTGTCCTATGCCGTCTACGTTCTTCTCGGGGTCGCTCTTATCCTCTTGCTCACTCCACTGTTCACCTGGGAACTTCCGGTTCTTTTCAACCGCCAACGACCAATGAATCGATGGACGAGGTACGCTGCAAGGAACACGCTTGGTGCCATGGGCGTTCTTTTCTTGGTGTGGACCCTTTTGCTCTCCCCCATTGACCCGTTGCGCCAACGCATGGAACCCAACGAACTGGCGTTCATCGTGTTGGGTTTGCTTCAGGTCCTTGCGGGTGTCTTGGTGCTGACCAGCCTTGCCCCCCAAGTGGTTGGTTGGCTGGCGAAGCAACGGTGGGTCACTCGGCGAACAGGGCCGGTAGGCTCGGTAGCCCTCGCCCATCCTTTGGCCCATCCATTGAGGACGGCTGTGGTCATGGGTATGTTCTCCATCACCATGTTTTCAGTGGTCGTCCTTGCAGGGTATACGGAACAATTTGACACCTATTCCGCGGATTTTGTAGAGGAGGCAGAAGGTGATTTCGAACTCCTCCTCACCTCCACCCGGGCGCGTCCAATTGACCTTGGTGAAGACCCAAGTGAATGGGGTATTGACCATCCCTCGGTGGAACAGATTGACGCCGTCGGGGGCGTCTACCGCGCTCCCGTTCATTTAGAAGATGAAAACGGTGAGCGTATGCCTTACTTGCTTCGAGGTGTTGATACAGGTTTTACACAGCACGGAGGGCTGCCATTGCATGCTTGGGACAGTTCCCTGGGCAACTCTTCTGATGAGGCTTGGCTTTCGATGGAGAACTTCGACAACATCGTGTTCCTTGATGCCTCGTTTGGGCTTGAATCGACCGCCGATGGGACGGCCCTTGTCCCTCTACAATTTGCAATTGGAGATTCGATTTTACTCATTGATTTCACCAATCCCAAAAACACACGTTCAGTGGTGGTTGGCGGGTTCCTCAAACAATCTTCATACATCTTCTCACCAGGTGTCTGGATGAATGCAGAACCTGTCGTGTCACAATTCTCTGGCGAGATGACGCGAATGTACGTCAGCGTTCTTCCTACCTCTACTGCAAGTGATGTGTACGATGGCCCCTCAAAACCGGGGCAAGGAAAAACCGTGGGTGAGCGCGAAGCAGCCGCTGAACTCGAGGGCGTTCTGGATGTGGAGTTGGCCTCGATGAACATCAATGTTCAGACGGTGGCCGATGAAATCATGATCATTCAATCCCTCGTTCTTGCCATTCTGTCCTTGTTCGAAGGGTACCTCGCTCTGGGTTTGATGGTTGGGGTGGCAGGCATCGGAGTGGTAACCGTTCGCAATGTTAGCGAGCGAAGAAAGACCATCGGTATGTTGAGAGCCATTGGGTTTCGGAAGCGCCACGTCGTTCGCCTGTTTTCAACCGAGGTATCTTGGGTCGCCGTGTTGGGTATGCTCAATGGTTTGGTTATCGGTTATGGTTTCCATGTTGTGCTTTACAAGGCCATCTGGGAAGGGGAAGGTGCGGCGTTTTCCTTCCCGTGGGGTAGTACCCTCCTCCTCTTCTTCATCGGTTGGCTCGTGGTGCTCCTGACAACCTTCGTCCCCGTCCGCCGAGCATCCACCATCCCTCCTTCAGCCGCACTTCGCGCCGTTTGAAAAATAACTCCAAGTCCTGGTGGTTTCACATTGGGGGATTTTCTCCTCAAATACTCGGTGTTGAGTGCTCCTGTCCCCGTTTTTTGGCAATTTTTCACCTTTTTCTGTATTTTTTCCCCGTATTCAAAGGGCCCATAGTATAAATACGACGCATGGCGTGGGAAGGGATACCGAACCTTCGGGGGTATTGACATGAAGAATATGACACCTGTAATTCTCGTGATGCTGATGTTGACGAGCTTTCTCGCCGGCATGGAC
Source organism: Candidatus Poseidonia sp. (assembly GCA_013330155.1). Classification (GTDB taxonomy): domain Archaea; phylum Thermoplasmatota; class Poseidoniia; order Poseidoniales; family Poseidoniaceae; genus Poseidonia; species Poseidonia sp8339u. The sequence goes on from DUIU01000228.1 coordinate 3,310, forward strand.
ATCCACGAGCTTGAAGAACAAGTGGTAATCGAGGAAACCGGCGCACGCTCTGGAGCGGACGCATCGGTGATTGCCATCACAACACCGAAAGAAAGCACGTGCAACATCCAGGGTTGCCGTAACACACTGCAAGTGGGTGAAGAAGTTTCGTTCTCTGCGTTCATCAAGAACGTGGGTGACGCAGACATCACCGACTTGTCTTACACAGTAACAGTCTACCTCACCGACTCCAACCAGGCCGTTGGCGGCGTGGCAAAGAACGCACAAGGAAACGACCTCATCTGGGAGAACCTCGATGTGATGTGCGACGATGCTTCTGTCTGTGATTATGACTCTACAACTGACCCACTCTCCGCTGGGGCCTTCCTCGGCGGCGGCAAGGTGACCCTCCAACGCAGCGGTGCTGACATCGTCTGGACACCCACTCAAGGCGAATACATGGTCGAGATCGCAGTTGACAGTCCAATTGACGCCGACACCTCGAACGATGCCGAACTCGTGTACGTCATCGTTGAAGACTGGTACGACATCAGCGTCGACCTCGCTTGGATTGACGGCGCATCTGGCGAGGAGATGGAAACTTCCAGTTTGGACGCTAGCAGCCTGCAAAGCGGCCAGTTCAAGTTGACAGTAACCGCAGATGGCTCCAATACGTTCAGCCCACGTGAAGTCACCATTCGAATGGAAACATCTGGGCAAGTAGATACCGCATCCCTGAGCGATGGTACCGATGTCAAGGGCATCTCCTACATCACCATGGGAACCGTGTCCAACGTTGAAATCTACCAGAACGAAACGGACCCGAATGCAACTCAAATGGGCAACCGAGCAGTCATGACGTACCAAACTGCATACGAGATGTCCGGTGAGTTATATCCCACTGGAGATGCCAACGCTCAGTTTGAAATTACGGCTGAAGTGGAGAACTACACGCTCTATGGACAATACGATGATTGCGTAGAGAGCAGCGATGCTACCGAAGGCAATGAGAACGTTACGACTTGGAACAACTTCTGTGAAGTGCTTGAAAACAACGATGACCGTCCAAAGACGGACTACGATGAACTCACGGGAAGCAAAGTCACCTACGATGACATCCGCATCTCTCGCATGGGTATCTACCAAGGCTACAACTCTGATTGTACCGGCGTGGCCACCACCTTCATGCAAGAAGGCGAAGACGGCGATTTGAATGTCGGTTGTTCCCTTCTTTATGCTGATGTGGAACACCGAGGCAGCGACCCGACCAAGGCTTATGGCTGGAACGTCTCTTATTCCGTCGCTCTCGACGGAACTCCAGTGGCTTCTGGAACCTTGGTTGAATGCACCGTTGGTCTTGAAGTTCCCTATGTTTACTCACCGCTCGGCGGTGGAGCACCCGTTGGTGCCGTGTGCATGCAGACCACGCTTGAACCAGGTGAGTACACCTTCACCATGGAATTGGCTATGAACAACAAGAGCAGCACGGATACGGACCCAGTCCCATGGTCCGGTGGAACTGACCAGCGAACCAGCAACAACGACGCATCGATGGTGGTTGATGTCATCAACAACCTCCCCGTTATCACCTCCTTTGAGTTGACCACGGAAGGCGACATCGTTGTCGGTCAAGAATCTCCACTCGTCTTTGCAGTCTCTGCCTTTGACGTGGACGACCCGTCCGGTGATGGCCTCAGCTTCGCCTACTCTTACCCCGGTGGCGAAATTGGTGGTTGCAGCGGAACACAGGCAGAGGGCGCTACGGTGTGTACCTCTCCAGTTCTCCCTGACTTCATCGGAAACTCACCCGTTACTGTGGTCGTCACTGACTCACACATGGGCGAAGTCTCCAAGGAAATCGACATGTTCGTCTGGAACAGCGCTGTGGCCACCGCCACCAGCACTTCCGGTGTTGAGGTTCAATACAGCCTTGACTACAACGGCCAGTCCGAATTCACCATTTCCTCCTTTGAAGATGACGACACAGTGTATGATGCCGTTCAACTTGAGGGCTTCACTGGAACC
>DUIU01000169.1 GCA_013330155.1 Candidatus Poseidonia sp.
CATATCTGCTGCATCTTTTGCAACATCAGTCCCAGCGATGCCCATTGCGATACCTATGTTTGCTCCAGAAAGAGCAGGAGCATCATTGACACCATCTCCGGTCATTGCAACAATTTCGCCCCGATCTTGCAGGGAGGAAACTATTCTCATTTTTTGGTCGGGTGTAACTCTGGAAAAGATTGCTTTGTCAACAGACTCGGAGAGTGTTTCATCGGTCATCGATCTGAGTTCGGCACCACTCACTGGATCATTTTCCGCGCCATGTATCGCAAGTTCTTGGCCGATGGCAGAAGCGGTCATGTGATGATCGCCCGTGATCATTTTTACTTTGATACCTGCTTCCTGACAGATTCTGATTGCTTCCTTCACTTCAGGCCGAGGTGGATCCATAATACCAACCAAGCCAAGGAAAATGAGGTCTTTTTCGACAACAAAGAGGTCTGTAATATCCTCGTCCTCTTCCAATTTGCGAGCTGCCAAGGCAATAACACGCATTGATTGTGAACCCATTTCTTTATTGCGTACTGAAGCAGCTTTCAGATCATCTTCGCTAATTTCAACCAATTCCCCATCAAGATACCTGTATTTGGTAATAGGAACAAATCCTCCAGCAGCACCTTTTGCAAATACCCAACGCTCGCCTTCATATTCATGAATAACAGACATACGCTTTCGTTCTGTATCGAAGAAGAATTCATGAAGCCTTGGATGTCGTTGTGTGAATTTACGAACATTTCCATTGAGTTTCCAACCCAAAACTGCGCAGGCGGAATCTGTAGGATCTCCTATTGCAGTCCAGCGACCTTCTTGTTTACTAATTTGAGAGTTATGGCACAGCGATAAACAGGATGCTAGTAATCGAAAACCTGGATCGGCTTGTAGTGAAGACATTGCATCTTCATCAAGTTCACTTCCGTCGTGTACAAGTGTCCCCTTTGGACTGAATCCGTCTCCAGTTACACCATAATAGCCATCTACGGTGTGAAGTTGTCGTACAGTCATCTCATTCTTTGTCAGCGTTCCCGTCTTGTCTGAGCAAATGACAGTGGTAGAACCTAGTGTTTCCACGGCTTTCATCCTCCGGATGATCGCCTTGTGTCGAGCCATGTTTCTCATTCCGAGAGAGAGGGTGATGACCAAGATAATGGGCAATCCTTCCGGAACGATGGCCACGAAGATAGCAATCGCGACAATAAATTGTTGGACAACGACTTCCCGAAGGTCGACCCCGGGTTTCGTGTAGGAAACGAGGAGGTTGAGGGACACCAGCAGAATGGCTACGATGAGGGCAATAAATCCAAGAAATTTACCAAGGCTCTCAAGTTTAAGTTCAAGAGGAGTCTTTGGTGTCTGTGCCTCAGCAATATTGCTTGCAATTTTACCGAGTTCCGTCCCCATGCCGGTAGATACGACCAGCCCCAATCCGCGGCCAGAAGACACCGTCGTGCCCATGAATGCCATGTTGGTGCGGTCAGCCAGGACGGTTCCAAGGGGCAAGGCATCGATTGATTTTCGTATGGTCAACGATTCCCCAGTCAAAGCCGATTCATCGATTTTACATTGTTGAGACCAGATGAGGCGAACGTCGGCTGGGACATTGAGCCCCTGCTCAAGTCGGACCACATCACCAGGTACAAGTTCCGAGGTTGGCACCTCGTTTTCATAGTCGCCTCGAATAACGACGCAATTTGAAATAGACATTTGTTTCAGGGAATCCATGGCTTGTTCGGCCTGATTCTCCTGCCAGTATCCAAAGAAGGCATTCGCCGTCAGAACAATGAAAATGAAAATCGCATCACCTGGATGGTCGGGCTTAATTGCGAGGGCGACCAGAGCTGCGCCGATCAAGAGGTAATTGAGCGGGTCATTGTATTGAGAAATGAATCGAAGGAAAGCAGAGGTTTTCTCTGGTTCATCCAATTTATTGGAGCCGTATCGATCCCGACGCTTGAGAACCTCATCGCTGGAAATACCGCTTTCTGAGCTCTCCTGAGCGACAAGGCTGTCTTCAATCGAAAGATTGTGCCAATACTCTTCCACGACAACTCACCCGACCTTGTCATGGACAAGGACATTCCCCCCTCGCAATATTCTATTTATTATCATGGCGGGTGGGGTCCCTCAAATACAAAACCACAAGGCAAGGACGAGGCATCGTAGCCTATACCTACTGGAACGAATTGGAAGAGGCATGAGCGGAACGGGTGAGCCCTACATTCCTGCTCATGAATCACCTCTTGAATTAACGACACGCGTCATTGTCGTTGGAATCCTGCTCGGCATACTTATGACAGCGGCCAACGCCTATCTCGGCTTGTATGCAGGAATGACGGTTTCAGCCAGCATCCCCGCTGCCGTCATGTCGATGATCATTTTACGCACCATGTTCAAGGATGTCTCCATCCTCGAAAACAATGCTGTGCAGACCATGGCCTCGGCCGGTGAATCGCTAGCAGCCGGCGTCATCTTCACCGTGCCGGCTTTGTTGGTCATGAATATTTGGACCACCATTCAGTGGACGGAGACACTCATCATTGCAACGTTGGGGGGTTTGTTGGGAACCATGTTCACCATTGCCCTTCGCCGCCTGTTCATCGTAGAAGAAGCGCTCCCCTACCCTGAAGGTGTTGCATGCCGCGAGGTGCTTGTGGCTGGAGAGGAAGGCGGGGATGGCGCCTTGGCTATTCTCTACGCACTGGGCATCGGAGGCCTCTATGGTCTGATGGTCAAGGGATTCGAGGTGACTCATCACACCGTTGAAGTGGCAGTCTCCGTCGTTTCGACTCGCATCTATGCGGGAATGGACCTGTCAGTGGCCTTACTTTCCGTGGGGTACATCGTCGGCATTCGAATTGCTTCCTTCATCTTTTTCGGAGGCGTGTTGGGCTTCGGATTGCTGGTGCCAATGTATGGACTCATCTACGGATGGCCTGCAACAGGCTCCCTTGTGGAGGGATTTTACACCATCTGGTCAACTCAAGTCCGCTATGTTGGCGTCGGTGCCATGGTCGTCGGGGGAATTTACACCTTGTGGAGCATGCGTAAGACCATCATTACAGGACTTTCCAAAGCCTTTGTCAAGTCAGACGCTACCATTGGTGAACTTCCAAGAACCGAACAAGACATCCCGATGAACCGAGTTTTCGCGGTCTGTGGGGTATTGGTGGTCCTTACCTTTTTCTTCTATTGGTGGGCCACAGAATCCTTCGTCCTCGCCCTTGCTGGAGCGTTGTTCTTGGCCTTTGTGGCCTTCTTTTTCGCAGCCGTTGCCGGCTATATTGCCGGAGTCGTTGGTTCGTCGAATTCCCCCGTGTCTGGCATGACGATTGCTACACTTCTGTTCACGGTTGGACTCGTGTACATTGTCGGCGACCTCATGTTAGGCATGGCCAAACAGGACCTCATGTTTGCCACGTTGTTAATCGCTGCTATCGTAGCCTCAAGTGCTGCCATCGCTGGAGACGTCATGCAGGACCTGAAAACAGGCCACATGCTTGGGGCGACTCCAAAGCGCCAGCAGGTGGCCGAAATCATTGGTGTGTTGACTGGCGCCGTTGTCATCGGCCCTGTCCTCTCGTTGCTTCACGATGCTTTTCGGATATCCCAAACGGCTTGCCAACTGAACCCTCTTCCAGACGACCCTACGTGTTCGAGAGCCCTGTTTGCACCGCAAGCTGAACTTATCGGAGCCATCGTACAGGGGGCTTTTGGAGGCGATTTAAACATTCAAATGGTGGTCTTGGGTGCCGCCATTGCTATTGCCCTCATTCGTTTGCAAATGCCCGTCATGAGCGTCGCCATTGGGATTTACCTCCCGCTTGGTTTGTCAGTCCCCATCATGACCGGCGGCATCATCTCGCATATCATGCTGCGAAGTGCCCACCTCAGAACCGATGGTGTGCTGCGAAAGGAACCCTCTGAAAAGGCGATTGCTGCAGCGAAAGAAGTAGAAAGTCGTGGTGTTTTAATCGGTGCAGGTTTCATCGCCGGAGAATCCATCATGGGCGTATTCATTGCTGTGCTGATCGTGGCCAAAATCAATCTCAAAGAAGAATTGGGTATTGATACCCTCAATGACTTTCTCTCGCTCGCCTTCTTTATTTGGTTCATCGGGGTTTTCATTTGGCTGGCATCAAGAGCTTTGCCCAAAGGAGGAAACCTTGCAAGCGATACGGTGATGATCACTGCAGAAGCCGTGCGAAACACATTGGATGCTTTCCAACCCAAAAAGAGGGACGAGCGCTGAGTTTCTTGAAAGTTCACCTGCACAACCATCAAAGGCCACCCACACAGGCCTTTCTTTGCTGGTGAGAGAATGGCGGACACAGATGAATTGAAAGAACTCGCACGGAGATGCCGCGTCCATATCGTCAACATGGTTTATCGGGCACAAGCGGGCCACCCAGGTGGTTCCCTTTCCGAGATTGACCTCCTCGTTGGCCTCTACAAAAACACGCTACGAGTGCGTCCCGATGAACCAGATTGGGACGACCGAGACCGCTTCATTCTCTCCAAAGGCCACGCATCCCCTGGAATGTACGCCATCTTGGCCGAGATGGGTTTTATCTCAGAACAGGACCTTGAATCCTACCGCGTTCTTGGAGGCGTTTGCCAAGGGCACGTCGACATGAAATGGTGTCCAGGTGTTGACTTCTCTGCAGGTTCCCTAGGCATGGGCCTCTCCTTCGGCATGGGTTCAGCCATTGCAGGTCGTCTTGCTGGTAGCGAACGGCAAATCTACGTCATGCTCGGTGATGGTGAAATCCAAGAAGGAAGTGTATGGGAAGCGGCCATGGCGGCAAGGCACCATGAACTAGGCAATCTAAACGTTATACTTGACCGAAACCGAATCCAAAACGATGATTTTTGCGAAACGCAGATGCGAATGTTTGACATCCCTGCGAAGTGGAAGGC
>DUIU01000137.1:0-3078 GCA_013330155.1 Candidatus Poseidonia sp.
GCGTTGTTGCTGGCCACCTGAAAGCTGGTCAGGAATGAAATGCATACGGTCGCCCAGACCCACTTTTTCGAGCGCATTTCGAGCTGCTGCTTCGGCTTCGACCGCCGACATGCCCGAGAGCTCGAGCGCCATGGCAACGTTGTCAATGGCGGTTAGGTTGTCGAGCAGATGGAAGTCTTGGAAAATCCAACCAACGAGTTCACGACGCACATCCACCACATTGGATGGCCCGCGTAGACCGTAGGTTCGCTTCCCGAGGGTTATGCTTCCCTGGTCGCCTGCAAGAAGACCACCGATGATGTTGAGCAGCGTGGATTTTCCTGAGCCGGAGGGACCCATCAAGGCGACCATCTCGCCTTGTTTGATGTTCATGTCCACGCCCTTGAGGACCTGAAGTTTGTTGGAGCCCGACCCGAAAGCCTTGGTGAGTCCTTCCACTGATAACATCTCAGCACCTTTCATATCACATCATCGTGAAGTGGTATATCAACTGATGTTTGGAAAACCCATTGACCTCTGATTTCATCAAACATTTCTTACACCCTCTCGCTTGTGGAAGAATATGGAAAGAAGAGCCATTGTCCGAGGTGCGACATCGGCTGATGACGAGGAACTCGTCCGCCAAGAGACGCCCCGGGGAGTTGCGCTCGGCGTGGGCGTCTTCCTAACTGCATTCGGTGGTGTTTTTGCTGGTTTTCCGTTATGGGGGCTGATCATGACCCTACAGGAGGGTTATAGCTTCGGCCAGATGTTCATTCCTTTCGCTATTTTCGGTCTGTTTATTCTTGTTGGCAGTGTCATCCTCTATTTGGGGCTCAAAAGCCTGGTTGCCGGCCTTACGGGTCAAGGCCTCACCACATACGTTCGCAAAGAGAGTCACGAGGGTGGATTTGGTATCGACCTGAGCCCTCAGTACATCAGTGAGGAAGAATTGTTGAAGCAAATTCACGGTACGATCGCGTCAGGAGAACAAACCACTCCCCCCAAGGAAGAAGACTCTGCACCATCGGCTTCGGGAGGCGGGGGTTTCTGGGGCGAAATCAAGGCATCAGACGATGAGCCTTGATGCATCATACGGGCAAACCTGCGATTTTTGCCTGCTTGCGCAACAGGCGTCCGAACAACGGTGGAATCAGCGCCACCCAGAACATCCCATAGTAACCGAACGGAAGTTGTGGTGCTTCGTTGCGGACTTCGAGCCGCTGGTAAGGCGTGCTCGCTTTGAGGTGGTGCGAGGGGTGAAGGGGCAATTCCATCAGCGTCCAACGGGACAAACGGTGGCGGCTTTCCCATGCGTGGGTGGCGTTGGGTCGTTCATCATCGCCTCGTCGTAGACCGTGGTGTTGAAGATAATTGACAAATTCAAGCAGATAAATCGCCACAGCCGCTTGGGCAAGATAGGCTACCAGAAAAGGCCAGCCGGCCATCGCCAAACCTGCGAGGAGGAGGGCTTCGACCGACAAGGCACGGCGTGTATCAACCGGGCGAGCACGGTACGCCCCTTTCACTTGACGCGGGACGGTCTGGAGAACATGGTAGTACACGCTGCGACCCCATGGCGAGGATGTAGGGTCAACGTCCCGAGCCCAATGCCGATGATGCGTGTGATTGTGCTCGGTGGTGAAATGCAAATACAGGACCGAAAACAGGGACAAGCGGGCCGTCCACCAACTCTTCGAGCGTGGTCGCCGATGGCCCAACTCATGCGCAGCCACGATGCCAGAGGCGCCGTTGCTCAAACCGGCAGAGGCAGCTCCCAATCCGACCATGAAGGTCCAACCGTCAACGCTGACTCGCCACAACAAGACACACACCATCAACGGCACGAGCACAGCATGAAGGTGAACGATGACGTTGTGGGCTCGGCCCTCTTGAAGTGGCTCGGTCTTGTCCGATTGACCCAACGCTATCTCGATCAAAGGATAGATGCCAAGAAACAGGACGAGCGGTAAGGCCATCCATTGGCCCCCAGCAAGCAGGCAGGCCGCCGTAATCAGAGGCGTCAACAAGCCCCAGAGATGGGGAACCCACGACCAGCGCTCGCTCATCGATGGTACATGCCCACCTGTGACTTGTAAAGGATGGCTTCAGTTCATGCCAAACCAACCACGAAGGCGGTCGGAAAGGCTTCGGCGAGCGAAAATCCCGTTGCGGGTGATTTGAGCGTCCATGGTGGCATCGACGTAGCGTTCAAGGTAGGCGTCCATTCAAATCGACCTCCTGGATTGGATAGCACCACGGCGATCGACACCTGCGCGGTAGAAGGCTACAGCTGACATCCATCGGTTCCAAAAGGACCGACCAAACACCCCGCTGCGGTAGGTGAAGTTCGATACGGCTTGCTCGGTGTAGGTCTCAAGTTCATTGTCCATGGTTATCTCCTGAAAGGTTTGTTTCTTTCATGTAACTATGTGTCGCCGGACCTATATGAATCACTGGTAAAATTGCCAACACAAGGGTGTTAAAAACAAATTAGGTGTTTTTTACTACATCTACGAGGGAAGCCTTCCCCGCCATCTGTGTTCAACGGGAACAGGCGGCTACCAGAGTTCGGGAACAGCGAGTCTTTCATATCGTGCAAGACGGACCGTCCGCCATCCGAGCCACCCCCAACCGGCCCAGCCGACCGTGGACCGTGGCTCCAGGAGTGAGCCCAATGGCAGGAATGGACCCCCAGCTGAAAGCCAAATTGCAAAAGCAACGCTACCACATTGTGGGCGAACACGGTGGCGTGAAAACGTGCCACTGGACAAAGGAATCACTCCTCCGGGACCGCCAATGCTACAAAGGGAAATTCTACGGCGTTGAGAGCCACAACTGCATGCAAATGTCTCCGGTCGTCGACCAGTGCAACCTCGCCTGCACGTATTGTTGGCGTGAACCGCACATGGACACCCTGGAATTGACCGACCAAGACCCAATGGACTTGCTCTATGAATCCGTACGAGCCCAGCGCCGCCTCCTCTCGGGCTTTGGTGGGAACCCCAAGGTGCCACGAGAAAAGTGGTTGGACGCCCAGAACCCAAAGCACGTCGCCATCTCACTCAACGGAGAACCGACACTCTACACCCGCCTGAG
>DUIU01000137.1:3456-5577 GCA_013330155.1 Candidatus Poseidonia sp.
GGCACGCTTCCGAAGGTGCTTGAGAAACTCGACACGCTACCAACCCAACTCTACGTCTCCGTGGACGCCCCTAACAAGCAAGTGTTCGACCAAGTTTGCCGCCCGAAGTGGAACAGTGGAGCGTGGGACCAATTTGAGAAAACCATTGACTTGATGCCTTCACTTGATACCCGTATCGTCTGCCGACACACGCTGATGAAGGGTGTCAACATGAGCGATGCTCACATCAAGGAATTCGCAGCTTTGGACAACCGTGCCGACCCTGACTTCATCGAAAACAAAGGCTACGTCTACGTTGGCCACAGTCGAGAGAACTTGGCCATGGAGAACATGCCAACCCACGATGACATCATGGATTTCTCCAACAAGATCGCTCCCCTGACCGCCCGAAAGGTCCTCTCAGATTCACGCCCGAGCCGCGTCGCCTTGGTGGGGACAGAAATCACGCCGATTCCCATTCCGGAACCGACGATGTTCTTCCCCGAAGACCTCGGCATCGCTCCACCGGTCAAGCACCTTCCTGTGCTCTCATGAAGTTGCATGAAGCAAGGGCACGGTCGCTCTTGATAGCATGAACAAATGGTTAAGTGCGACTGGTGTGAGCAAAAACCATGGGAAAGAAAGGCGTCCTATTGATGAACGTCGGAACGCCCGATGAACCGACCATCGCCTCGGTCAAAACCTACCTGAGGGAGTTCTTGCTGGACCCCGACGTCATCGACATCCCCGCTCCACTGCGCCATCTACTGGTTCGGGGCATCATCCTGAGGACACGACCGAAAAAAATCGCTCCCCTCTACCAAAAAATCTGGATGGACGAAGGCTCGCCACTCCGCGTGTATTCCAAGCGTGTGACCGATAACCTCACCGAAATCAACGACGAAATCGACTTTGAATTCGCTATGCGCTACGGCAATCCGAGCATTCGACATGGGCTTGAGAAACTTAGGGAAAGGGGCGTTGAAGAATTGCTCCTGCTGCCGATGTTCCCTCATTATGCCCAAGCGACCACTGAATCCTCGCTCAAGCATGCCCACAAGCAACTCGCAAGCCTCGGATGGACCCCCACACTCCTCGAAATGGGCCATTTTGAAACCGCTGAGGAATTCATCGGTCCGCTAGCTGAATCGATACGCCCACACCTCTCGGAGGACACCCACCTGTTGTTTTCCTACCACGGCCTACCCGTGTCCCACGTCAAGCGAATCGATTCATCCAAGAAGCATTGCCAAAGCGTCGGAGAGTGTTGCACCATCAAATGCGAAGCCAACAGCCTCTGCTACGGCCGCCACTGCTACGAAACGACCATTGCTGTCGTCGACCGCTTGGGCTTGAAGCCGGAGCAATGGTCCTTGAGTTATCAAAGCCGAATTGGACCGGTGAAATGGCTTGAACCCTCCACCACCAACATGGTTGAAGCCCTCGTGAACAAAGGCATTGAAAAGATGGCCATCGTGGCCCCCGCCTTCCTTGCTGACGGGCTTGAAACGCTGGAAGAACTTGACATTGGAATCCGTGAAGAATTCATGGAACACGGTGGAAAGGAACTGAAGGTCATCAATTGCCTCAACGATGACGAACAGTGGATAAAAGGGCTTGAACAACTGATTCGCAAAGAGTTCGACGCCGTTGTGGCCTAGAACGCATCGGCGATGCGTTCAGCCTCAGCCACCACATGGGTGATGGACACCCCGCTGTAGAACCAACCGGCTCGAGTGAAGTTCGGGTTTGAAACCTCCAAGGACGCCATGTATCCAGGGGGATAGGATGGAATCCGGCGCTCCCCGATATTCTCAAAGACGACGGGTTCAGCCTCGCAAAGGTAGGTCCGTAAGGAGCGCTTCACGTCCTCATCGGTCGCGCCCCGAGCCACAGGGGACATCAATCGGAAGAGGCGATGCCCCTCGGGAGCCCTTGGTGAAGCGTGAACATCGCTTTCGTGCAAAACGCCGCTGATAGGGGCATGGGCGTCAGGAATCAGCGTCCCATACCCCACCGGAACCGAACGTGAATCGGCCTCGGTGAACCCCACGGCATAGACATTGAGGTGGGTGAATTCAGTTGCTTTTCGACGGAGAGGGGCGCACCACACAATGGAAGAGAGCGGTTGGTTTTGCTCCT
>DUIU01000137.1:5979-12002 GCA_013330155.1 Candidatus Poseidonia sp.
ACCAACGTTTGCATTCCACCGTTCAACGATGCAGTCGCCCCTTTTTGAGGCCTGAACAATGGATAGGTCTGGCTCATTTTGCGCTTGACTTTTGACCATTTGATGGGTGGTTCATCACCGAATCGTGTCATTGACGGCATCAAAAAGTCCGCATCAACGTTGCGAGAAACATCGTTCACAATGCCAAGCGTCATGGCGTCGGCTATGTTTGGAATCGGCATGGTTTCAGCGACTGATTTCTTGCCTTGGCGAGAAGAGCGTACGCCTCGCATGACCTTGAACAGCCCGTGTCGAAGCACCAGCCACGGTGAGAGTTTTCGGCGGCGTCCGCCCGTGTGAACCCAACGGGTCGAGGCAGCAGGATTCGAGGGTTTGAACTGGTCCTGAAGGCCGAGGTCGTCAACCAATCGCCAGAAGGCAGGGTGAGCACGGGTGGCGTTCACGGCCACATCGCACACCCATTCCCCTTGATTCCATGTTTCGATCGTCCCGCCGCACCGGTCGCTTTTCTCAAGAAGTTCAACTTGAACTTCGGGGCGCTTCATCGCCAGCCGGTAAGCGACACACAAACCCGAAAGTCCCGCACCAACCACCGTGATTTTGTTCGCTTTTGTTAGTCCGTCAGCGACCATGAGTGGGCGACGAAGTTCGTCGCCGTACCGAGTCCACTCATCCTCGGAGAACACACCATCACCTGTTGACCCAATCCACCGGTTCACGCAACACCTCAAGCAAGGTGGCCTCTGGAGTTCCGGGTTCAACCTCATGGCCATACTCCCAACGAGCCGTGAGCGGGAGGGACATCAGAATGCTTTCGATGCGCCCGTTGGTGGTCAGGCCAAACTTTGTTCCACGGTCGTAGACGAGGTTGAACTCCACGTACCGGCCTCGACGCACCTGCTGCCAAAGCTTCTGCTCGGGGGTGTATTCCATGCCCTTCCGTCGTTCAAGAATGGGCATGTAGGCGTCAAGAAAATTCGAGGCGCTGTCCTCGACAAAAGCAAAGCATGCTTCCTTACTGGTAGCACGAAGGTCATCAAAGAAAATACCACCCACACCGCGGCGTTCACCTCGATGCTTGATGTGAAAATAGGTATCACACCATTGCTTGAAAGCATCGTAATCAGCGACGTCGTGCCGGTCACACGCCGCTTTGAGAACCTGATGGAAGTGAACGGCATCTTCCTCAAAAAGGTAAGATGGGGTTAAATCGGCACCGCCTCCAAACCACCAACTGCCCTCAACCATTCCCTCGCCTCGCTCAAAGTAGCGGTAGTTGGCGTGGACCGTTGGTGCCATGGGGTTGTGGGGATGGAAGACCAGGCTTATCCCAGTGGCAAAGAATTCCAAATCGTCGCCCTCAAGTTCATGACCTCCGCCCATTTTTTCAGCGGCTTCAGGACTCAGCGTGCCTTGAACGACGCTCACGTTGACGCCTGCTTTCTCAAACAGAGCACCCCCCGAAAAGACGCGGCTTCGGCCTCCTCCACCTTCCTCACGTGTCCATTCGTCTTCGCGATATGGAACGCCGTCAACCGCTTGAACGGCCGCACAAATGGTGTCTTGGAGGCGATGGACCATGTCCACCATGGTTTGCCTCATACCGAGTCACCCGTGATCAAGCGTAACACGGCCTCAACGCAATCGATTTGGGCGCCCGGTGCAAAGCCATGACCGAGGTTAAACACATGCCCAGGAGCTTGTCCTGCTTCATCCAGTACGCGCTGGGCAGCAACCGTGGCGGCCTCGGGTGAGCCATGCATTCGGGACGGGTCGAGGTTGCCTTGGAAGGCAAATTGGTCCCCGTGTGCTTCACGGTTGGCCCTTAGGTCGTCACGCCAATCAAGCGAAACAGCATCGATGTCCAATGAACGAATGAGGCCGTGAAGATGGCCGCTTCCCTTGGCGTAGTGAATCAATGGCACTCGGCGTTCTGCCTTTTCTCGGAAGACCTCGATGGCCCGCTGCGTTGCGGGAAGGGCAATCGCTCGATAATCATCCACCGAGAGCAAACCCGCCCACGTATCAAACAGTTGAACAGCGTCAGCTCCACCGTGGTTCACCTGGTCAGCAAGAAGGTCTCCAACAGCCTCAGCCATTCGAAACAGGACACGCTGGGACGATTCGAGGTCAGAGAACACCTTGGCACGCGTGTTGTGGAATTCCTTGTCACCCGTCCCACCCGCCAGAAGGTAGAGGGAGGTGGTCCAAGGGCATCCGGCGAAGCCAAGACGAGCAATGTCGGTGTTGTCCTCTCCGATGGCTCTGAGCGCATCCGCCGCCCACGGTGCGTGTTTGCGAGCTGAGAAGGTCGTCCAGTCATCCACTTCGTCGAACGTGAATGGGTCAATGCGAATGCCACCGCCGTACTCAACGTCGTAGCCAAAGGCGGGAAGCGGCGTGAGAATATCACTGAACACGATAGCGGCATCAAGCGTGCCGTAGCGTTGAATGGGCTGCATGGTGATGTTCGTGCAGAGGTCGAGGTCTTGGCATCGTTCCCAGAAGGAATGTTCGGCCGCCAGTTTCCGATATTCTGGTAGATGTCGGCCGGCTTGACGCATGAACCAGACCGGGGTACGGTCAACGGGTTGACGGTTCAGCGCCGCCACAATCCGCTCTTTCCCGTTCATGTTCACCACTCCAGGGTGGACAGGACGTCGTCCATCGCTTCAACCATTCCCAGAATGTGGCTCTCATCGTGCGAAGTGGAAATGAAACCTATCTCGTACGCCGAAGGTGCCAGCATGTAGCCACGCTCCAACAGGGCACGATGAACGTCGGCATAGAGCGCAGCAGCGTCTTTTGGAATCTGGTCCGCCCGAACCGCCGGCGTTCCGTCTCCCGGAGAGAGCCAAAACAAACTCTCTCGCCGTACCATTCGCATCGGGTGGCCGTGCTTCTCGAAAACCGCCCCAAGTCGCTCTTCGAGTAGCGCTCCGAGGCGGTCCATGTGCTGATAGGCATCCTTGGAGAGCAGGTCAAGGGTTTTCGCTCCGGCGGCCATGGCGAGGGGGTTTCCAGAAAGCGTTCCGGCTTGGTACACTGGACCAAGCGGTGAGAGTTGTTCCATAATTTCACTCCGAGCGCCGTAGGCGCCCACGGGCAGGCCACCACCGATCACTTTGCCGAGGGCGGTCAAATCGGGGGTCACGCCACAGAGGTCGCCATAACTGCCCTCTTGGAAACGGAAACCACTGATGACTTCATCAAAGATGAGCAGAGAGCCATGTTGGTCGCATAGCGTGCGAAGACCGTGAAGAAATTCTGGCCGTTGAACCAGCAGGCCGTTGTTGGCCGGAAGGGGTTCGATGACCACCGCAGCAATTTCGTTGCCGTGTTCGTTGAACAGGTATTCCACGGCTTCCAAATCATCGAGCGGGCAGATGAGGGTCGTGGCGACCGTGTCGTGTGGAATTCCAGGGCTGCTGGCGATACCAAACGTGGCCAGACCGCTTCCTGAAGAGACCATCAAAGAGTCCACATGCCCGTGATAACATCCCTCAAATTTGACCAAAATATCGCGCCCCGTGTAGCCTCGAGCCAGGCGAACGGCGCTCATGACCGCCTCTGTCCCAGACGACACAAAGCGAACTTTGTCCATGTGAGAAAAGCGTTGTTTGACCCGCTTGGCCAATTCAATCTCACCGAGGTGAGGTGCACCGAACGAGGTGCCATTGAGCATTTTTTCATGCACGGCCTCAATGATTTCGGGATGGGAGTGGCCGTGGATGAGTGGACCCCATGATTGCACAAAGTCAACCAAGACGTTGCCATCAACGTCGGTAACGTGGGCACCGGATGCCTTTTCAAAATAAATCGGGTTTCCGTGAACGGATTTGAACGCCCGAACCGGTGAATTCACACCGCCGACCAGATGCGACAGGGCCTCGGTGTGTAACAGGTCGGATTTGGTACGGTCCATGCAGTCCCCTCACGCAATCCACTTCTTCCTCGCCGCCTCTCTGGCGTGGTAGGTGACGATGACACTGGCGCCCGCTCTTTTGAACGCTGTCAGTACCTCAAGGACCATCGCACGATGGCTGTCGTCATCGCTCCGGGTGTTCATGACCATGGCGTATTCTCCGCTGACGTTGTAAACAGCTACAGGGCGAACCACGGTGTCGGCGATTTTTCGAACCACATCGAGGTAAGGAAGACCGGGTTTGACCATGATGATATCGGCGCCCTCAGATTCGTCGAGGTTGGCCTCCAACATTGCTTCTTCATACCCCGACCGTGGGTCCATTTGGTGGGTAGCTCGATCGCCAAACTCTGGGCTGGACTGGGCGGCATGACGGAACGGGCCGTAGAAGGAAGAAGCATACTTCACCGAATACGAGAGAAGACCGGTGCTGCTGGCTCCAGCGGCTTCCAACGAGGAACGGATGGCCGAAACCCGCCCGTCCATCATGTCCGAGGCGCACACATAATCGGCGCCAGCCAACGCGTGAGAAACAGCGATTTTGCAAAGCACATCAACCGACGCATCGTTGACCACTTCGCCCTCGTGAACCAATCCACAATGGCCATGGTCGGTGGCCGTGCACAAGCAAACATCGGTCATGACCACGATGCTATCGCCATGGACCGCTTTAATTTCGGTAATCGCTCGATGGAGGTGGGAACCGGCATTGTGTGCTTCGCTTGCTTCGGCGTCTTTGGCGTCTGCATGGACCACACCAAACAACATCACCGCTCGAAGGCCATGGGCGGCGTCTTCCTCAATCGTCTTGAGAAGAACATCCACGGATTGCTGATGGATGCCGGGCATGCCGTGAATGGGGTCATCAATGCCTTCACCCTCAACCACGAAGTGAGGTTGAACGAGGGAATCAAGCATGCGATCGCTGAACAACAACTGGCGACGGGCGGCCGTCCAACGGTTGATGCGAGGTCGGATGTTCATCGGTTTCCCTTCCTGTTGCCGTTCCACCATTCCACGAGTGCGTCCGATGTCGGGCCTTTGAGCACCGAAACCTGGCAACCATCGAAATGGTCGAGTGATTCGATGGTTGCTCGGGCATTGTCCCCCATACAAAGAATGTCGCGCGGGACTTTCAGTCCATTTTTAGCCCAAGAAATGGCTGAAGAAGCGGAAGAAAGCACAAGCACATCCTCCCCACTTACCTCAACCGAAGCCAGTTCTTTTGGAGCGTTTTCGTAGCCAATCCATGCCTTCACCGAGAAACCAGCCTCTTGCAGTGCCTCCTCAAAGGCAGGAGAGGCGAGGCTCGACCTTGGCAGGAAAAATGCTGTTGTGGAAGGGAAGTTCTCGGTGATGTAGGTCGCCAGCTGGCGAGCATTCCGGGCTTTTGCACAGACCGCAACCGTGACGCCGAGCCTGAAACAAGCCCTCGCCGTGCCCTCGCCGATGGCCACCCAAGGAATACGTCCGATGTCTGGATTGGAGGCAGCGGCTTGCACGGCACATTTCGCGGCAAAAGGCGAAGTGAGCACCAAGTAAGGCCAGTCCCGTTTGCTGGTGTAGGCACTCAAAAAATCCTGAGGCCACTGGTCAAATTTCGGCGAAAGGTCAACCACGGGGACGTTTTCCATGTCGATGCCATGGCTGGAAAGCACCAGTGAAATCCGGTCAGAATTGAGGGTTGAAATGTAGCGGGTTTGCCCGGACGTGAGGTGGACGGTCTTGAGGGATTGTTTGGGGAGTTGAAGGTTCAATTCACTCAACCGTCCAGAATAGGAAAACATGGAGAAAGCGCTGCCTTGACAGAAGATTTCACGCCAATTCTCCGGTGAAACTTGGACATGGACTTGCCCCCCTTCCACGCCGATGCCGGCGGGGTAGAGGCAACCACCACCCGCCTCTTTCAGAAGACGTCGCTCGCCCAGTACATCGGCTTCTGTTGCGGGGTGGTTCAAGACCGACCGTAGCTCACTCATCTGCTCAAACCGGTCCGTCAAACAGTGAACGGCGATGGCCCCTTGCCCGGGGGCGGTGGGCCAGTCTTCTTTGGCGATTCTGAACGCAGAGAGCCCTTCTTTCATCCCATCAAGGGCGC